>JAADGQ010000022.1:0-25541 GCA_013152295.1 Gammaproteobacteria bacterium
AAAAAAATTGCTTTGAAAAGATCAACGAGAGCAACCGCCGCCTGCATGTCAAAATGGCCTCCGCCAAGGCGGGCAGCGTTCAGCTCATTCAACTGCTGGCGGTTACGGCACTGGCGGCGGTGATCTTCATGTTCACCATGGAGCCCATGCCGGAGGAGAACACCGTCGGCACCTTCATGTCGCTGATGGTCGCGATGGCGATGTTGCTGGCGCCGATGAAGCGGCTGACCACAGTTAATGCATCACTGCAAAAAGGCATCGTCGCAGCGCAGAACATATTTGAGGTGCTCGACAGTGATCCCGAAGAGGATAACGGCACTCACACCATGGCTCGGGCGCGTGGTGACGTTGAGTACCGCAATGTGTCGTTTATCTACGACACGAACAAAGGTCAGGTGCTCAAGGGCATTGACCTGCATATCAAGCCGGGGGAGACGGTGGCATTTGTTGGCCGCTCCGGCAGCGGCAAGTCAACGTTGGTCAGTCTGCTACCGCGTTTCTACAATGCCCAGTCGGGGGATATTTTTCTCGATGGCCTTGATATCAAATCGCTCAGCCTGAGCTGCCTGCGTGAACAGCTCGCGTTGGTTGATCAAAATGTCACGCTGTTTAACGACACCATTGCCAATAACATCGCATACGGCCAGCAAGATAAAGTGAGCCGTGCTGATATCGTGCGCGCGGCAGAATCGGCTTATGCGATGGAGTTCATCAACAAGTTGCCCGATGGCCTCGACACCATGGTCGGTGAAAATGGCGTGCTGCTCTCCGGTGGGCAGCGCCAGCGTCTGGCCATTGCTCGCGCACTGTTGAAGGATGCGCCGGTGTTGATTCTTGACGAAGCGACCGCATCGCTGGATACCGAATCAGAACGACACATTCAGAAGGCGTTGGATCACCTGATGAAAGCGCGTACGACACTGGTGATCGCCCATCGTCTCTCCACTATCGAGAACGCTGACACCATTTTGGTGCTGGATGAGGGTGTCATCGTTGAACGCGGCACCCACAAACAGTTGCTGCAACAGCGGGGCATCTACGCTGAACTCTATCGGATGCAGTTCAACCCGGTCAGCGACGAAACGTGAGCGGTCGCGCCTGACTCTTTTGTTAATCCACCTTCTTCTGATATCAGCGAAGTGAAGCCTCTGCAATCATATTGGTACAGCCGCAGCCCACTGCCATGGCTGCTGTTGCCACTGGCGGCGCTGTTTGGATTGCTGGCGGCGCTGCGACGCTACGGCTACAGCAAAGGCTATCTCGCAGTAAAGCGGTTCGCGCTGCCGGTGATCGTGGTGGGCAATATCAGTGTGGGTGGCACGGGCAAAACGCCGCTGGTGATCTGGCTGGTTGAGCGGCTGCGCCAGGCGGGGTATCGCCCTGCCGTGGTGAGTCGCGGCTACGGTGGTGAACCGCACATGCAGCCGCGCGCAGTTAACGCCCAAAGCTCAGCGCAAAGCGTTGGTGATGAACCACTGTTAATTGCGCGGCGCTGTGGTTGTCCTGTTGTGGTATGCACTGATCGCGCACTGGCGGTGGAGCATCTGCTGGCGCAGGGTAATTGCAACGTCGTCGTTGCCGACGATGGTTTACAGCACTACCGTCTGGGGCGTGATATTGAGATCGCGGTGATCGACGGCGAACGCCGCTTCGGCAACGGACTGCTATTGCCGGCGGGGCCACTGCGCGAGCCTCAACGGCGCCTGAAAAGTGTCGATCTGATTGTGGTCAATGGACAATCTGCCGAGCCTGGTGAATGTGCCATGCAACTGGAGGCACGCGCGCTGTTTAGCTTGACCGACCAACCACAGCGTCCACTGGCAGATTACAAGGGCTGCACCGTGCATGCGGTGGCCGGCATCGGCAACCCACACCGGTTTTTCGATGACCTGCGCCGCCACGGTCTCACTGTTATTGAACACCCTTTCCCCGACCATTACGCTTATACTGCCGGTGAGTTGTGTTTTGATGATGCGCTGCCGGTGTTGATGACAGAAAAAGATGCGGTCAAATACCAGCACGGCGCGACTGAACAGCACTGGTTTTTAGCCGTGGATGCCGTCATCGATGCGTCGTTTTCGCAGCGCCTGTTAACACGGTTGGCTGCCGTTGAAAAGAGCCTGAAAGAGGTCTGAGAAAGCTTTGAAAGAGGAGAAGTGATGGATAGAAAGTTATTAGCGATTCTGGTCTGCCCGCTATGCAAAGGGCCGTTGGTAGACGTGGATGACGAGCTGGTCTGCAAGCCGTGCCGCCTGGCCTACCCGGTGCGCGACGAGATTCCGGTGATGCTTGAACAGGAGGCGCGCCAGCTGGAGCCTGAGGAAGAGTACTAGCCGTGACTTTTCGCGTGGTCATACCGGCGCGCTATGCATCCAGCCGTCTGCCTGGCAAGCCACTGCTGAAGATCGCGGGCAAGCCGATGATCCAGCACGTCTATGAACGGGCGCTGTCGAGCGGTGCTGAAGAGGTGGTAATCGCCACCGATGATGAACGGGTGTATGACGCAGCGCAGGCGTTTGACGCCTTGGTGTTGATGACCTCGGCCGACCACCACTCGGGCACCGACCGTTTGGCCGAGGTGGTCGAGCAGCGCGGCTACGGTTGTGATGACGTGATCGTCAATGTGCAGGGTGATGAGCCGATGCTGCCAGTAGCACTGATCCGCCAGGTTGCTGTTAATCTGGAAGCACACTCAAGAGCGGTCGTAGCGACCCTGAGTCAGCGCATCCGCACTGCGGCAGAGCTATTTGATCCTCATGCTGTCAAAGTGGTGACCGACAGCGAGGGGTATGCGCTCTACTTTAGTCGGGCGGCCATCCCCTGGGATCGCGATGCTTTTAGTGTCTCCACCGAGCAGCTGCCGGAACGCTCCGAGCACTATCGTCATATTGGTCTTTACGCCTATCGCGCAGGTTTTCTCAAAACCTATATCACCACCGCGCCGTGTGCGTTGGAGCGCATGGAGTCACTGGAACAGCTCAGGGTTTTGTGGCGCGGCGGCGCCATTCATGTAGCCGAGGCAGTAGTGGCACCGGGGCATGGTGTCGACACGCAAGAGGATCTGGCACGTGTCAGACAGCTAATGGAGAAGACATGAGAGCGACTAAATCTGGCATATCAGGCTGGCAAAATCTGGATTCACCTCGCCTTTTTCGCTACAAAGGATCGGGATGGTGACGGTGTGTGCTACGCGACGATGTGCTTCGCCGTGTTGGTCGGGCTGGATGGTTGTGTGTGCATCACGGGCCTCCAGCACCAGCGCCATCTCATCCTCAAGAATTTCTATGATCTGACAATTAGCGCCCTGATAGCTCACCAACGTGCCAATCAGGCTGCGTAACGACTCCGTCGTTAGAGGGGTTTTTGACTGTTTCATTGTGTCATAACGGTTGTTGGCAAGGCGATAAAGGTGCTATCCATTGAGTCATTATCGGGTCGGGTCAAGTTTGTTTACCTCGTGGGTAGCCATTGATAATGGGTACGAGCAGACTGAGGTGGGCGATTATGACTAGGTACTACAGTGGCCAGATACAGCGTCGTACGTTTGAGGGTAATTATACGGCATACCCATGCCAAGTGATCGAAAAAGTTCATTGAAGAGTGGTGGTTTATTATGGCTGCGCGTAACGTCAAAACACGGTTAAAAAATTTGTTTGGTCGGCAAAAGAGTAGTTCCGTTGCGAACGGAGGAGACGACGTGGTCAGGGTTCTTTTTGTCTGCATGGGCAACATTTGTCGCTCACCAACAGCGGAGGGGGTTTTTCGGCATCTTCTTCGCCAGCATGGGCTGGAGACCTCTATCGAAATCGATTCTGCAGGCACCCTCGCCTATCACGTGGGCAAAGCGGCCGACTCACGTGCGCGCAAAGCAGCGGCGGCACGCGGCATTGACCTCGATGGCATCACCGCCCGGCGTATCGATGTGCGTGATTTCGAGGTGTTCGATTATGTGCTGGCGATGGATCGTGACAACCTGCACAATCTGCGCAAAGAGTGCCCCGAACACCTGCAACATAAGGTGACGCTGTTTATGGAAAATGCGCCACACCTTGACGAGAGTGAAGTTCCCGACCCCTATTATGGTGGTTCCGGTGGCTTTGAGCGCGTTCTGGATCTGGTCGAGGTAGCATCTGAAGGGCTGCTCAACAATATTCGCCGTGCCCATACGATTTGACCCAGGTTCGGGTCGTCACGACCTTCCCTCCCCTCTTCTCTTTTACCCGTGAAGTTTACCCATGAAACGGGTTATCACCTTCAATAAACCGTATGACGTGTTATGCCAGTTCACGGATCAGCAGGGGCGCGCCACGCTTGCAGATTACATCGCGCTGAAAGATTATTATGCTGCCGGGCGCCTCGACAGAGATAGCGAAGGGCTGTTGCTGCTCACCAACAATGGCCATCTGCAGCACCGTATCGCCCATCCAAAATTTAGCACATGGAAAGAGTACTGGGTGCAGGTCGAGGGTGAGCCAACACCGCAGGCACTGCAACAACTGACCAGAGGTGTAGCGCTAAAAGATGGAGTGAGTCGTCCCGCCAGAGTGGAGAAAATTACTGAACCGCCACAGCTGTGGTTGCGCACACCACCGGTTCGTTACCGCGCCAACATCCCCACCAGCTGGATAAATATTGCCATTCACGAGGGGCGCAATCGCCAGGTCAGGCGGATGACGGCGGCGGTGGGTTTTCCCACACTGCGTCTGATTCGGCACACCATCGGTGCATTTTCGCTGGCCGGTTTGGCACCGGGCGAATGGCGTTATGCGGACGCTACGGCGTTGATCGGGGCGATTGATGAAAATGATAAAAAACAGGGCTGGGGTAACAGAAACGCACCACGATTTTCGCGAAAATCAGCGCAGAAAAAGCGCTACCATCGATAGCGCAGCGCGCTGCTTTTGAATCGGTAGCTACTTTACTACTGTTGCTGTGTCACATATTGATCAATACGTCTGTTGTAGGAGCGGCGCCCCGCCGCGATAGGCTTGCGGCGGGAATTCATCGCGGCAGGGCGCCGCTCCTACGGGAAATCTGACCAAATAGAACTACCCTTGCAGCGTGTTGAAAGTCACATCCAGATTGAGGTCGTCGCAGAAGTCGAAAAATTGTTCACGCAACGGGTTGATTGCGGTCTCCTGCGTTAGGCCGACAATCAGCGTTAATGAGAACATCGGCGTGCCGGTAAGCGGGGCCGAGTAGCTGTCGGTGTTCATCTCCTCAATGTTGATCTGTTTGTCGGCAAAAAACTGGGTCACGTGATGAACAATGCCGGGGTGGTCGATAGCGATCACTTCGATTTGGTAGGGGACGAGCGAGTGCAGTGTTTGATGTGCCGTTGTGGCTCGGCTGATGATGGTGAGGTCCAGTTGTTGCTCTAGCGTTTGTCGCGCCTGCTCCATCGCTGTTATGGCGCGCGCCGATCCGTTGATCATCAAAATCAGCGCGAACTCACCACCCAGAACTGACATGCGACTGGCGGCAATGCTACACCCTTTTTCAAGAATGGCTTCAGAGAGTTCTGTAACGATACCTGGGCGGTCTTTGCCCAGCGCAGTGATGACGAGGTTGCTATTCATGATGGAAATCGCCTGAGTTATTGAGCCGGGCCGGGATTATAGCGCGGATGATGTCTATCACTATTTTTCTGAGAGGATGTTTTCAGCTCTGAGCTACTACAGATAATCGATGGCCACCACATAGTAGCAGGCATGATTGTCGGCGCTGCGCACCTTCACTTCGTCATCCAACGTCTTTTTTAACATCGCTCTGGCAAGCGGTGCGTCGATGCTGATGCGGCCACTACCAGCATCGAACTCGTCGGGGCCAACGATGCGGTAGCTCAGCTCTTCGCCGCTAGCGCTCTCAAGTGTGACTGTTGCGCCGAAAAAAATACGCTGCTGGTCTGTTGGCGGCTGACGGACGACATTGAGTTCGGGCAGCCTTTTTTGCAGATAGCGGATACGGCGATCGATACCGCGCAGCTCTTTTTTGCGGTAGATGTACTCTGCATTTTCCGAACGGTCACCCTCAGCAGCGGCTGCCGTCAACGCCCGTGTAACATCCGCCCTGCGTCGCCACAACGCTTTAAGCTCCTGCTGTAATTTCAGGTAACCCGCAGGGGTGATATAGGGCGATGATTTGGGCTGCGGCGGACGATATCGTGTCATGGGATCGCGGACTCAGGTCTTATATGCGAGGAGCTTGATAGCGGAGCAAGTCTGTCTGGAAAAGAATTCTGAAAATAGGTACTCTGTCGTGGAAATGCGACTATTTCTTTTGGATAATCGCGAAGCTTGCTGCCTTCCTCATTTAGTTAGCGCCTCAGTTAGCGCCTCCGCTGTTGATCTGCCCGCGCAGATCTCAACGGCGAATTATAGCGCCACCCATTGTCGTCCGATCTATTGAATTCTGGAATGTGGAAATTTATTTGAGTTAAGGAACCATTATGCCTCAAGAACTGAATCTTTTTGGCGGGAACGCCCCGCTCTCCATTACATCGCTGCTACTCAACCTGGGGATTGGTGCGCTGTTGGCGCTGGTGTTGCGGTGGCACTTCAGGCGCTTTGGTTCCACCCTCTCCAATCGTGAGGAGTTTGCGCAGGTATTTCCATTCATTCTACTGACGACAATTTTGATCATCACCGTGGTCAAATCCTCTCTGGCGCTTTCGCTCGGTCTGGTCGGCGCGTTATCAATCGTGCGCTTTCGTACGCCGATCAAAGAGCCGGAAGAGCTCGCGTATCTCTTTATTGCGATTGCCATGGGTTTGGGCTTGGGCGCTGAACAGACGGTTCCTACGGTCATTGCCGCGATCACCATTCTCACCATGATGGCGCTGTTTAAATGGAACCGCCGTGGTAATGAATCAAAAAACCTCTATCTCTCTGTCGATTATGAGAGCACAGATGGTGAGCTGCCCGACCACTATCTGGAGCAGTTGAACGCGGTGATCGGCCGCCATGTTTCGCGCAGTGATCTGCGGCGTTTCGACGTTCGTTCAAACTCTATCGAAGCGACCTACTTTCTCGATATCGCCAGTACGGACAATCTGTCGGCACTGGTCGATGAGTTGCGCCGCACATTCCCTGGTGTCGGTGCGACATTCCTCGATCAGAACCAACTGCCCAGCATTTAAGCCGTGAAAGTCACAACCGAAACAGGCCGCACGGAGCCGGCGGAAAAGAGTCGATGGGCGGGTATACTGCCGATTGCCAAGGTATTACTGATTGTCGCGTTGAGCGTCGTGATGACCTACGTCGTCACGACGAAATACCTGGCATCGGACAAGCTCAGCAAATGGGCAAAGCAGCACGGCCACTCGGTACTGCAGGACAATGGCCAGCTGCGCAGCGCTTTGCTCAAGGTGCCCGCCCGCATTGTGTCTGACGCCAAGCTCCCCGAGCTGGTGGTCGATGTCAAATTCAAGGATATGCAGAAGCTCCAGAAGAAGCGGCTTGCTGCACTGAAGCGGGGGTTTCTGATTCAGACAGGTGACGATCTTGTGCCGGCCAAAATTCGTTTTGGTGGACAGACGATCAAGGTGAAGGCACGCCTTAAAGGTGATCTGGTTGACCATCTGCAGGGTGATAAATGGTCGTTCCGGATTCACGTCAAGGGTAAAAATCACCTGTTTGGCATGCGTCGCTTCTCTATCCAGCACCCCGCTGTGCGTGGCTATCAGGGGGAGCTGTTGTTCCTTGAGACATTGCGCCACCTCGGCGTATTAGCACCACGCTACCTGTTTGCCAACGTGGTGGTCAATGGTCGCGATATCGGTGTTATGGCTATCGAAGAGCACTTCTCCAAAGAGCTGCTAGAGAAAAATGGCAGAAAAGAGAGCGTCATTATCCGTTTTGATGAGTCTTTCGTGTGGGAAGCTAAGGATGGCAATCGTGCCGGCCTTGCCGGAGCTTTTGACAGCTACTTGAACACCCCCATTGACGCCTTCCGCTCCTCACAGATCAAGGCCTCGCCAACACTGACCCGTGATTACGCTATTGCCGGTGGGCTGCTGCGTGGCTTCGTTAACGGCCTGCTGCCGCCCTCTGAAGTGTTCGATGCTGAATTAATGGGTCACTTTCTGGCCGCGACCGAACTTTGGGGCTCCTGGCACAGCTTGAGTTGGCGCAACATGCGTTTTTACTACAATCCGATCAGTGCGCGTCTGGAGCCGATCGGTTTTGACTCCAACATCGAGCACCGCAGCGGTATCAACAGACGCAATGATTTTGGTGAGCCTATTGTTGCAGTGATGCGTGATGCACTGCTGAATGATGCAGCGATCTATGCGGTCTATCGCGCTACCCTGGGGGTTTTGGCAAAAGAGCTTGATAGCGGCGTGCTGACAAATTTGTTGGCAGAGAAGCAAAAAGAGGTGCTACCCGCACTGCAAAAAGAGTTTTTTCTGCTGCAGCCATTCAAGCTGGATGAGTTGATCCAGCGTGCCAAGCTGCTGAGCCAGGCCAGTGATGATAGTTTGCGCGCGCAGGCTTTTAATGCCTACCCGACACTGCTGCAAGCCTATCTGCTGAAAGATGAGAAGGGGCCATATCTCGAATTGATCAATGCAGTGCCACAGCGGGTGGCGGTTCAATCGTTACAGTGGCTCGCTAAAGGTGGCGCGCATAACGCTGCTTTCGAGGCCGTGGAGCCACAACAATTTCCACTGCTGCTGGCGGGAACGCCACTGCGCACACTGCCACACAGCACACGTATCTACTACAAGGCACCGCGTGGCGACGAACCCGTCACGCTGCAGGTTGTGTCCAATATCGTAGGTGAGGCGCGTCGTTACACAACACAAGCGCGCGCTGACTACTTTGTACCGCTGGACAAAAATCCGCAACCCAACTCCACACTGGAGGCGCAGCTGGCACTCCATCCATTCCTGAAGGTGAGCGCCGACAACAGACGCATCGAGGTAAGTGCCGGCGAGTGGGTGGTCGAGGGTTCAATCGTGATCCCCAAAGGGTATCGTTTTTTTATCGGCGAGGGCACCACGTTACGCTTTGCGCCGCGGGGCTCAATCGTCAGCCACAGCGCCGTCGAGTTTCACGGCTCGGCAGCGGCGCCGATTGTGCTGGAAGGTCTGCCCACTGAGACCGGTGACGATGGTTGGTCTGGTCTCGTGGTGTTGAGCGCTGAAGATGACTCTTCGTGGCAGCATGTGATTGTGCGCCGCACGACCGGCATGAGCTGGCCCAACTGGTCACTGACCGGTGGCGTCACCTTTTATCGAAGCGATATCACCATCAAAAACAGTCGCTTTGAGGATAGCCGGGGTGAAGATGCGCTGAACATCGTGCATGCGAAGTTTGAGCTTAAAGATATTGAAATCATCGATACCGCCTCCGATGCTTTTGACGGTGACTTTGTTAACGGCCGTGTTATCGGTGGGCTATTTCAGGGTATCGGTCATGCCGGTGGCGGCGATGGTGTTGATATCAGTGGCAGCGATATCGAAGTGATTGGCACACGTTTTATCGATGTCAATGATAAATCCCTGTCAGTCGGCGAAGGTAGCAGCATGGTTGCCAGCAGTGTCACCATCTCTCAAACGGGTACTGGCGCTGCAAGCAAAGATGGCTCAAAACTTGAGATTAAAGACTCGACCATTGAGGGCGCGCAAGTTGCCAACTTGATGGCTTACATGAAGAAGCCTGAATATGGTGGAGCGACCATTGATGCGGAGAATATGCAGTTTGTCGGCGATGTCGTGGCAGCACGTGCACAGCTGGGCAGCCGCATCACGATTGATGGCAACGCTGTTGAGAGCGAAGATGTGGATGTGAAAAACCTCTATAAAACAGTCATGAAAAAGGGGGCTCGTTAATGCGTCAAGTCCCTGAGCTGGCCCGCCTTGAGATCAAGTTTGCTGCCTATCAGGTGCACCTGCGACGCCTGGAGCAGTGGCTGCAACACCATTGGGCCGGATTCTACATCCCCTACCCCGACCGTCAGGTGAATAACGTCTATTTCGATACACACAACTACGCGGCGTTTCAAGAAAATCTCTCCGGTGGCAGTGCGCGCACCAAAGTGCGTTACCGCTGGTACGGTCAATCAATTGCGCCGGATGCGGGCGTGCTTGAGGTTAAATGCAAGCGTAACTATTTTGGTTGGAAGTTGCGCTACCCCGTTGCCAAAGCCCCCTATAAGGAGGGGGCGAGTTGGCGCTGGATTCACCAGTCACTCATTGAACAGATAGCCGACACCGCCACTGTGGCTGACTCTGAAGAATTTGGTGTGCCGATTGTCTCCAATGACGGCAGCAAATGGCTGCACGCCAACCCGATGCCGGTGATGATCAACCGCTATCAGCGTAAATATTTTGTCTCTGCCGATGACAAAATTCGCGCGACGATTGATGTCAATCAAGAGGTTTGGGATCAGCGCTACAAGCCACGTCCCAATTTTCGCTACCACTCAATCCCGGCAGATAACCTGGTGCTTGAGATCAAGTTCGACCGTAAAGACCGGGAGCTTGCCTCTGAGGTTATCCAGGGACTGCCGGTACGGGTCAGCCGCCACTCCAAATACGTCAACGGCGTGCGCGCAATCCAGGGCTGGTCAATGCACGGTAGCTAGGGGGCGTTCTACCTTGAAAAACGCCCTCTCTCACGCCCCCACCGTAAAGGCCAACACTTTGCTGATGTGGGTCAGCGAGCGGCTGCTCTCTTCGTGCCATTGATTAAACGCACGCTGCACCGCTTTTAGATCGCGCTGTGATTTGGGATCACCACTGATGATCTGCTCACGCTTGAGGGCCGTCACCACGTCGGCACTCATGATGAATGAGTCTTTACCCATAAAGCGTAGAAAATATTGTGCAGAGTGACCGCCCAGGCGACAGCCGCGTTTTTTGAGCAGGATTAACAGCGCGGCGAAATCATCATCCGGCCAATGCGCGAAAAAATGGGCAGCGCTGCCGTGTGCTTCTGCCAAGTCACAAAGAAACGTGGCGTTGTCGCGCACCGCGAATATTTTGGTGGCGTTGCGAATGATGCGGCTGTCTTTGATCAGCTTTTCAAAATCATCCTCGGACATAAACTTCCAACGCTGCGGAGAGAAGCCGGCGAATGCCGCTTCAAAACCAGGCCACTTGTTGTCTACCACTGACCAACGAAACCCGGCTTGAAAAATTGTTTTACTCATCATCGCCAGCCAGCGGTCGTCGCTGATAGCACTCAACTCATCCACACCAAGCGGCGTTGGTAACAGCGCCTCCAGCGCCACGGCACCACCCTTGCGCTCTGCGGCCCGCTCATAAAGTGATGAAAAACTGCGCATATGCCCCCCCCCAAAATTTTACGCTTTGATTTTAGATATCAATAGTTGCGTATATTCTCGCATCTGAATCAATACGAAAGCAGACCGCTAGCTCACCGACCTATCCGCACCACTCTCCAGACATTGCCACCAGCGCCCGGCATCTGCTACGGTAAGTTCGGTTTTAATCGACAACTGCCCCTCAGCGCAATTCACCCACTGCACATGTGCAAGCATCTGCTCCAGCTGGTGCAGCTTTTTCGGCCCCACGACCACCGCTTGCACATCAGCTGCTGTCACACTCCATAGCAGCGCTGCTGTTACCGAATCAATCGGCGATGCCTCAATTATTTCTCGATACTCACCAAGCCAAGCCCTGACCCGTTCTGAGCAGAAGTAACTGTTTGAACGACGCACATCTCGCTTGCCCAAGCTGTTGAGGCCACGCGCCCCGACACCATCGGCCAGCAACCCTTGCTCAAGCGGCGAATAGCAGCAGTTAAAACAGCGCTTGTGTTGTATCCCGACCTGCAATACTTCATCGTTACGATGGATTGGATTGTGGTGGACTTGATGCGGAATGTAAGCGCCGACCGGGATATGTGTGCGCAATTGATCGGCGCTCAAGTTACACACCCCCCAATAGCGGATCAGCCCCTCTTGCTGTAGTAACTGCAACGCTTCGAGGCTCTCCTCCAGTGCAACGTTGGGGTCGGGCCAGTGCAGTTGATAGAGGTCGAGATAGTCCGTGCGTAACCGCTCAAGACTGCGTTGGAGTTCATCCCTCAAAGCAGCTGCGCTGGCACGGTGATGCACATTGCGCCCCTGCCAAATCAACCCGCCTTTGCTGGCAATAAACAGTTGGCGACGCTGCTGTCTCATCACGTTAGCCAATAGCTGTTCAGATTTCCCATGGGCATAAAAGCCCGCTGTATCGAAGTGGCGCACGCCTTTTTCCACAGCGCTTTCAAGTAGCTTTTGTGACTCTCTCGCATCACAAAAACCAAACCCTTCGCCACCCATGCTCCATGTGCCCAACCACAACCAAGGCATCGATGGCTGCTCACCATCAAGCGGTTGATAGGGGGAGTCGATCATCGCGGCACGCTCAAGCCTGCTAAATATTCAATACCAGGCGCTTAGTGTGGATCATAAAGCTCACGCTGCGGCTGTTCGTGAACCAGGCCGGGAAAACGGCGCTGCAACGATTCGCTCATGATGTAGTCCAGATGGCCGATGGAGCACGGCGAATAGCCGAAAACTTTCTCCCACATATCCCGGCGCTCCATGCACAGATAGATCAGCGGGTCGTCGCCACCATAACGGCGCAACGCCTCATAGAGCAGTCGATACATTTCGGTGCGCACCGGCTTGACGTAACGCATCTTTCCATCGCCACCCAACACCATCTCTTCACTGGTAATACGACTGCGCGGAAAGTTGCTCTCCATCGCTTTTTTCATCTCGGGATTAAAACGCAAACTGCCGATCGAGAGCCACGCCATACGCTGCGGCGGCACCACCTCGTAGATAGACTGTGCCACCTCTTGATAACCTTTTTGCCAGCCTTCGTGAAGAATCATCGGGTCAAAATGGACCGCCACCATGTAACCGGCTGCGACGACTCTCTCCATCGCTTTGAGGCGCCGCTCCAGACTGGCCGTCTTCAGCTCTTCAGCACCAATCACGGCTTGCGGGTTCATGCTCCAGGCGATAACGACGCGGCCATCGTGGTCAAGATCGAGCAGGTTGTCGACGTAATCTGATTTGGTTTTCAGCTCCAGCACGCACTGTTTCAACGGCCGAAATGCCTTTATCAATTGCGCAGCACTGGCAATGTCGGGCTCAAGCGCCAAACTGTCGCCCAGCTCCCAGTTGCCGATACGAAAAAAACGCCACGGCTCAGCGGCTGTTTTTTCTTCAACCTCCGCTACGATCGCATCCATATCTGCAATCATCATCGTCGTCGTATTGGTCAGATAGTTCTGCAAAAAACAGTAAGAGCAGTCAAACGGGCAGTTGCTAACAGAACTCAGCACTTTGACGTTACAGCAGATGTACTCTTGACTCATTGATGCACAGCTACCAAATACGTCGCCTTTTTTGCCAGTAATTACGGCAATCTTTTTGCCATCACGATAATCTTTGGTGCGCGGTGCCTGCTCAACAGCAGACACGGTTTTTTCCGCACCGACCTGACGTGCCATCGGGCTATTTAACTGCCCGGCTTCCACAACGATATTTTTTATTAAAGTCATGGCACTATATTTTCTCAAAAAGCTTCTGGACAGCATCGTACGTGTCACTCTCGTGGAGTCGCCGCACAACATCCAGCCACTCCTGATGTGAGCTCACGCTCACCATGCATTTGATGGCGCACTGCTCCAGCGTGGGGTCCCAACTAATACGCACCGCTGTGGGTAGATTCAAACGGTTACTGATGTCACTCATCTCACTATTAACGCGCGTTAGTACCGGGTTGCGCCGTGTGCGCAGCAGTTGGCGCAACGCTTTGGTCTTTTGCTGAGGTGAGCCGTGGCCCTGCAGCAGAGCAATCACTTCACCATCACGGGCAAAAGTATCGGTATCAACCTGCTCGGCACGCAGATAGTCCTTGATATCTTCGCACAGCTCCATAACCAGGGATGCCGTCAAAAACAGTTGGTCGCGCCAGGAGAAAACCAGCTTCAGCAGCCCTGCAGGGTGGCGACTAATGTGAAAGCACTGTTTCATCGAGAAGCGCTTCTCGGCGCAGAAGTCGAGCACCTCATCCGGCAGCTCCGCCACTGCGCGCAGGCGCCTCAACACTTTGGGGTGCGACTCCAGCGATAGCTTCGACAGCAGCGCCTGCAGCGCTTCATCTGTAACACCCAGCACCAGTGCCTCATCGATAAAGCGTACTTTGGCAATAAAGTTATCCTCGACCTGTACCAAGACTTCTTGCAACACAATTTCGACAAGCGCCAGCATCGATGTCTCTGCCGCCAGCACCCGGCATGGCACCTCGGCCCAGCCCTGCCCAGCAGCGTAAGCAAGACGCTGAAAGCCATCGACAAGATGTAGCGCACCATCACGATCTGCGTAAAGCAGCACAGGCATTAGCATACCCATGCGCTGCAATGAGTCGCTCAAAGTGGTCTGCTCGTTATCCAGTCCAACAGAACGGCGAAAGCGAAACAGCGACTGCTGACGGTGAATTTGCTGCAGGGGGATCTGTTTTATATTCATCTTGTTTAAGGGGTCTTACAGGGCCATTGCATTAAAACTTGAGGAGAGGCAATTAATCGGGCGATCATAACGGCAGAGTGTATCTCGGTACATAGCAACAAAGCACAAATAAAGGGTTTCACAACATGTTAGTCATATACGACAAAAAAGGGTTTAACCGACTTCTGACGTTAAATCCCGACGAACTTAAAAAGCTCGATCTGTCAGGAGCGTGTCTGAAAGATGCAAACCTGGTGCAGTACAATCTCAGTGGCGCCAACTTGCGTGATGCCAACCTTCAAGGTGCCGATATGCGTCTTACCAATTTAAGCGATGCCGATTTTTCTGGCGCCAACCTGATGGACACCGATTTAACCGGCGCCATCATAACAGGTGCCCAGTTCAGTGGTGCCCAGCTAGAGGGCGCGCGATTGGATATGGCCGCCATTAAAATCGCCCGCGCCGGTGGCGCCAATGTTAGCGGCATCAAAATGGATGCGCTACTGACAGAGTGAAGTCGTTTTTTAATCAACGGACGCTCATTAATTAGCTGCGTCATGGTTTAGATAATGTCAAAAAACGCCTGAAAGTACTCGAAGCCAAAGTGGTCAATGACGGTATTATTCTGAGCAATGCACAAGTTTCAGCACTGGAGAAAAAGAAGAATGAGATGAAGCCTACGGTGAGATCGAAACGACCTGCCCGGACTATCCCAGTTCACAGGATACGTTTTACGTGGGTAATCTCAAAGGTGTTGACCGCATTTACCAGCAGACATTTATCGACACCTACAGCAAGGCAGGGTTCTGTTGATCAGAACACGGTGTATCGGCGTGGTTGCCCCAATCTGACCACGAGCCAGGATATCCCCTGAGATCATTGAAACCGAGGCTCTGCAGAACAATGAATGAGTGTGCCGAACGGCGGTGGGTATGGCAGTAGAGGATTGTCTCTTTGTTTTGGTCCAGCCCTGCATGTTTATACAGCGCGCGCAGGTGCGCCTCTGGAAAGAGGCGCATGTTGCGCTCGCGATCGACTGCGAGTGACCAGTCCGCATTGAGCGCACCGGGAATGTGGCCGCCACGCAGCGCTCTGACATCTTCGCCGAGGTACTCCAATGCGGTGCGTGTATCAACGATCTGTACCGTGTCGTCAGCCAATCGTGACAAAATGTAGTCGCGATCAGCAATGCCCTGGTTCATGGCGCGCAGCGGGTATTCGCTGTAGCGGGGTTCGCTGGCTTGCTGGCTCAGCGGGTGATCTTCTCCCGCCCACGAGTGCAGGCCACCGTTGAGTAGCGAATAATATGTATGACCGATGGTGTGCAGCGTCCACAAAAAACGGCAGGCGGCTACGCCCATGCTGTCATCGTACGCGACCACATGGCTCTGTGGTGTGATCCCGATGTCAGAGAGCAGATGGCTCCAATCCTCTGCGTCAGGCAGCAGTCCCATCACAGGTGGTTGACTGGCGGTGATTCGATCAGCATCGACATGAATCGCACCGGGGACATGGTATTTGTCGTAGACGGCCTGCTTGCACAGATCCACAACGAGCAGGTCGTTGTCGTCGAGGTGGCTCTGCAGGATATCGGGCTCAAGAATAAGAGGAAGACGAGGTTTGTTCATCCCGGCATTATAGCCATTGATGCGAAGCAGAGTCATTAATCTGTCGGATTCTCTTTTAAAAACAGTCTGTTGTGGATGGTTGGCGGGGTCAGTCTGCTTTAGGCTTGATGGAGACTGCCGAAAACCGGATAATGGCGGGCCAAGTTTTGGCAAATTTTTAGCAAATGATGCCGTCATTTTTTCGTTTAACGTTGCTTGACATAAATAGGTCAGCAGGCTTGAATCGTACAATCAGGAGCCTATTTGCAGATGCAATACACCATGCTCAAATCAAAACTTCACCGCGCCACTGTAACTCACTCAGAGTTGGAATATGAAGGGTCGTGTGCGATTGATGGGGTTTTGATGGATGCTGCTGATATTCGTGAGTATGAGCAGATCCAGATTTACAATATTAATAATGGCGAACGCTTTACGACCTATGCGATACGTGCAGAAGAGGGGTCTGGTGTTATTTCAGTGAATGGCGCGGCGGCGCACCGGGCCTCTCCGGGGGATTTGGTGATTATCTGTACCTACGCCGAGCTGAGTCAGCAGGAGTTGGTCGCGTTTAAACCAACCCTGATCTACGTCAATGCGGATAATCGCATCACCCATCGCCGCAGCAGTATTCCTGTACAGGCGGCATAGCTTTCGCGGCTAGCTGTTTCGCGCGGCCTCCACCAGCTTAACCCCTGCTTGCTTTATCTTGCGCTCACCTGAGCGAATTTCAATAATCTATACCCATAGCGTTTTGGATTTAGGTGTGACGCACGCGCCGACTATGGCGCGTGCGCAGCAAAGGCATTGTCGCGCGAAAATCAGGCGCTCATGCTTTTTTGGGAGAGGGGCAAACAGTCCTTGCGCCACAGGCACCCGCCCTGATCACAGCTACCCTGGTACGCGGTAGCAAAGCAGCCAAAGTTACCCTCTTTGTTCTGAATGTTTTTGATAAGCGTCACTTTGCGCTGTTTCCCGGCTTTAACGCCGGTTTTGCGTGCGATGGTGCGTATCTCTTGCATGTTCATGGTCTTTATTGTTCCTTGCTAATTGATTGCATTGTGGTGGTGAGAAAGCATGGGATATCGGTTGCAGAAATGAGAGCTTTAGCTCAGTTGTGAGTCGGGTTTTCAAAGGTGAATTCACGCCCACAAGCCTGCCACCACGTGCATGGTGGTGACAGGATTTTGGCCGTGCCATTGTGAACCGGAGGTCGGCTCATATTCAGAAAGTAAGTAATCAGCCGGTATTGCGCATACCGGCGGCGATAGCATTGATGGTGCGTAGCAACGGGTCACGCCACTCTTCGCGCTCTGCCTCTGTCATCGCTTCGTCGCGGCAGCGTTTAATCAGGGTGATCTGTATATGGTTGAGCGGATCGAGGTACGGATCGCGCCGTTTGAGGGCGAACACCAGCGTGGGGTCCTCTTCGAGCAGGTCGTGACCAATGATGTGGCTGATCTGCTCGCGAGTGCGGCAGCACTCCTCGCTAATACGTTGGTGGATGCTGTGCGCCTGTTCAGGGTTGGTACTGAGCTTGGCGTATTCGCTGGCAATGGTCATGTTTGCCTTGAATAGCGCCATCTGCGTGTTGCTGAGTAGCGCGCGGAAGAACGGCCACTCTTTGTACATCGCCTGTAGTTTGTCGAGGTGATCGGGGTCCTCTTTGCTCCACTGCTCCAATGCACTACCGATGCCGTGCCAGGCCGGTAGCGTGTGGCGCGACTGCGCCCAGCCAAAAACCCATGGGATAGCGCGAATAGAGCTCTTCGACCGGTCTGCCTTGTTACGGTGGCTAGGTCGTGAGCCGATGTTGAGCATGCCGATCTCGTTGACAGGCGTTGCCTCATAAAAATAGTCAAAAAAGCCAGGTGTATGATCGGTCAGGTCGCGATACTCCTGTTCACCGATCTGCGCCAGCTTGCTCATGATCGACTGGTACTCATCTTGCTGAGTGACACCCTCAACAACCATACCCTTACTGGCTTTGATCAGCCCGCTGATGCCGACCGACAGCTCATAAACGGCCGTTTCGGTATTGCTGTACTTGGCTGAGATCATCTCGCCCTGTTCGGTGAACTTGATCTGCCCCAGCACCGTCCCTTCCGGCTGGGAGAGGATCGCCTCATGGGTCGGGCCGCCGCCGCGTCCGATGGTGCCGCCACGGCCGTGGAACAGGCAGCACTTCACGCCCTTAGCCTCGGTCAATGCGATGATTTTTTTCTGTGCCTCGTAGAGGCTCCAGGCGGAGCTGAGGATGCCGCCGTCTTTGCATGAGTCCGAATAGCCGAGCATCACCTCTTGCATCTGATCGGATGCGCCGAGCAGTTCGGCGTAGACAGGATTGTCGAGCAGTGTTGCCATGACCGGCTCGATATGACCAAGATCTTCGATGGTTTCAAACAGCGGACTGATGCGGATATTGCAAAAGCGTGCGCCGTTGTGGCGACCCAGCAAACCACTCTGGCGAGCCAGCAGCATCACTTCCATGACATGGCTGGCCTCGTGTGTCATAGAGATGACATAGTGGCCGAAAGCCTGGGGGCTGATCTCGCTACGCATGGTTGCCATCACTTCGAAAACTGCCAGCGTCTCTTGCGTCGTTGCGCTGAGCAGGCTTTTATCGCCGACGATGGGCTCTTTGTCGATCAGCGTCGTCAGCAGCTGCATGCGCTGTGTCTCATCCATCTCGCGGTAATTCATCGCGCTGTTGTGGTGCGCTACCAATTCGGCAACAGCATCGGTATGGCGGCCTGACTCTTGGCGGATGTCGAGGTGCAGCAGGAAAAAACCGAAGGTTTCCGAAAGGCGGATGAGATCTTTAAAATCACCGTCGGCGATATCTTTGTCATCGTGGCTGATGAGTGAATCGCGGATCAGGTAAAGATCGTCAAGATAATCTTGTTCAGTACTGTATTCATAACGACAGAGCTCGTCAGCGCTCTCGCCATTCATCCGCTTCTCCAGCCGCTCCAGATTGCACTGCAAACGCTGGCGCATGATGTAGAGTTTGCGTCGGTACGGCTCATTTTTGAAGCGCTCTAGATTATCGTGAAAAGCGATAGTGGCGCAGGGTGCGTCCGTCTCCAGGCTCGTCATCAGTGCGGCGCTGGGTGTGCACATACGCGACGAGTGCGAGAGTATGCGGCTGAGCTTGCGGATGCGTTCAATATATTCACGCAAAATCACAGTGGATTGATAGCGCAGGGCGTACACCGTGGTGTCCGGGGTAACGTTGGGGTTGCCGTCACGGTCGCCACCGATCCATGAGCCAAAATGGATAAAGCTGGGCACGGTGATGTTGTGCTCGCGGTTGCTGCCCTCGCCATAGACTTTTGTAATGCCTTTTTCGAGGTAGCGATAGGTAGTGCATACGGCCTCAAACAGGCTGTTTTCAAAATAGAAAATACCGTTCTTTAGCTCATCTTTAACGCGCAAGCGTTGGCTGCGCACTTCGTCAGTTTTCCACAGCACCTGAACCTGAGTCTCCAGCTGGCGCTCCAGCGCTTTTCTGCCGTAGTCATCGACGCGTGGATCATCAAGCTGTTCGCTGGTGACGAAGATACGGCGCATCGCCGCCATGATGGTTTGGCGTCGTGATTCGGTGGGGTGGGCGGTGATAACCGGGGTATAAGAGAGTTCGTTGAGCAGCGTCTGTAGCTGCTCGGCGCTGATGCCCTGAACGCGGAACTCACGCAGTGTGGCGTCGAAGGAACCGGACCAGAGCGTGCCCCCCGCGCGGACCTGATTGCGCCGCTGGCGGTGTTGGTATGCCTCCTCGGCAACGTTGACCAGGCCAAAATAGATGCTGAAAGCGCGCACGACATGGGTGAGCGTCTGTGGGTCCAGTTGGCTGATAACCTGGCAGAGTTGCTCGCGTTTGTCGGTGTTTTCCCCTTCTTGCAGTTCGATGTAGCCGGTGCGCAGCGTCTCCACTGCTTCAAAAACACGGCCGCCCGCCTGGTTGTGCAAAACAGTGCCGAGGATGTTGCCGAACAGCCTGACACGCTCGCGTAATTCTTTGTTATCAGTCATGTTTTTGTCTTTCCGATTAGGTCGATCGATGGTGCTTGCGAATGTGGATCACGGCACCGAAAGGCCGAGCGGGGCGCATTATACCCCATCCCCTACTAGAAGTACGTCATGCTGTGTTGTGCGGCCAACCGCTATCGGCTGCCTGGGTTAGTCTCGGGTGGCGCGCTGATAGCACTCCAGATAAGCTTTGGCGCTGCGCTGCCAGCTGAAATCACGGCTCATGGCCCGGCTCATCACTTTGCGCCACAGGCGCGGTCGTTGGTAGAGCGAGAGCGCTCTGAAAATGCATTGTGAGAGCGCTGCAGGCGTTGCTTTGTCAAACACAAAGCCGGTTGCTCTGTCGGCTTTACGGTTTTCATCGCTAGCATCAACGACGCTATCTGCCAGACCGCCGGTGCGGCGCACGATGGGCAGTGTGCCGTAGCGCAGGCTGTAGAGTTGATTGAGGCCGCTCGGCTCGAAGCGTGACGGCATCAAAAACAGATCGGCACCGCTCTCGATGCGGTGGGCGTGGCTCTCGTCGTAACCGATGGTGAGTGCCACATGCTCCGGGTAGCGCTGTACCATGTCGCGAAAGCCCTCTTCGTAGCGCGCCTCCCCACTACCCAAAACGACCAGCTGAAACGGCTGCTGTTGCAGCAGATCCGGCAGAGCTTCAAGCATCAGGTCAAAACCCTTCTGCTCGACAAAACGGCCGATCATGCCAATCAGCGGTGTGGCTTTGCACTCCTTCAGTCCGACGCTGTTCTGCAAAGCCAGTTTATTGATCTGCTTAAAGCGGACATTCTCAGCGTTGTAGGCCTTGACGATGTAGGGGTCGTTCTTTGGGTCCCACAGGTTGTAGTCAACACCGTTGAGGATGCCGGTTAACTGCTCGGCACGGTGGTTGAGCAGGCCTTCTAGCCCGTAGCCATAAGCTGCTGTGCAGATCTCGGCAGCGTAGGTTGGGCTCACCGTAGTCAATTGATCAGCGTACGCCAAGCCGCCTTTCATAAATGAGAGCTGACCGTGAAATTCAAGGCCATCCATAGACCAGAGCACATCAGGAAGCTGTAACGCGTGACGCATATCGCCATGAAACAGGCCTTGATAAGCGAGATTATGAACGGTAAAGAGTGTGCCGGGGCGATTGTCGTGGAGCGATAGCAGAGCAGGCACCAACCCGCTCTGCCAGTCGTTGCAGTGTACGATGTCGGGGTGCCAGTCGAGACCGGCCTGGTCCAGCGCGATCTCTGTTGCCGCGCGGCAAAAAGTGGCAAAACGCAGCGCATTATCACCCCAATCACGACCGCTCTCATCCAGATAAGGTCCACCGTTTCGTTCAAACAGCACAGGACACTGCACCAGCCACAACTTGACGCTGCTACCGGGTAGGTTGCCCTCCAAAATAGTGACAGGTTGTGGCGCAGCGGCTATATCGAACGTGGCGACAGTCTGCAATTTGCCGGCCCCTTTGATCACTTCAGGGTATGCGGGCAGCACCAACCGCACGTCGTGCCGCTGTTTTTTCAGTGCCAGCGGCAAACTGCCGGAGACATCTGCAAGACCGCCGGTCTTGATCAGAGGGTGAGCTTCACTGGTGACGAACAGTATTTTTTTTGCAGCCATTCTGGTTCTCTATGTTCTCTCTGCGTTGTTTTTTTACCCGATCAGCGCTCTTTCTAAGAGTCTGCGTGGCATTGGCGATAACATAGCCATTATAACCGCTACGCACCTTCGGGGGGTCGGGCCGACCTGCGCACATGTTACGGTGAGGTGTTTGGCCCTGTCGGCGGGGTGTTGCTGCGGCGTATTATATCGAATGGCTGTTGCCAAAAGTGGTGTGATCAGTGTGTTGTGGCTCTTCGATTAAGAGGGAGCCGGTTAAAAAAAGGAGCAGGTAAACGTGAGAATAGCAATGATAGGTTTGGGCAAAATGGGTGGCAATATGGTGCGTCGCTTATGCCGGGGGGGCGTTGAAGTGGTGGGTTATAACCGCTCGCCGGAGATTGTCCAGCAGCTCGCCAAGGAGGAGGGGATGATTGCCGCCGACTCTGTGACCGAAGCGCTGGGGCAGCTGCCATCGCCGCGTATTGTCTGGTTGATGCTGCCCTGTGGTGATCCCACCGAGCAGCAGATCGACGCGTTGATTCCACAGCTCAGTGCCGGGGATATCATCATCGATGGCGGTAACTCAAACTATCACGACAGCCAGCGCCGTGGTGCGTGGCTTAAAGAGCACGGCATTGGTTTTATGGATGCGGGAACTTCCGGCGGCGTGTGGGGGCTGGCCAATGGTTACTGTTTGATGGTGGGTGCTGAGCCGGAGGTGGCGGCGCAACTGGAGCCGGTACTCAAAGTGTTGGCACCAGCGGCTGATCGTGGCTGGGCGCATGTCGGGCCAGTGGGTGCCGGGCACTTCACTAAGATGATCCACAATGGTATCGAATACGGCATGATGCAGGCATTTGCTGAAGGTTTTGCACTGCTCAAGGGTAAAGATGAGTTCAATCTCGATCTGGCTCAGGTTTCCGAGCTGTGGCGCCACAGCTCGGTGGTGCGCAGTTGGTTGTTGGATCTGACCGCTGAATCGCTGGCGGAGGATCAAGAGCTAAAAGCCGTCTCGCCCTTTGTGGCCGATTCTGGCGAGGGGCGCTGGACCGTGGTTGAGTCTATTGATCAGGGCGTGGCAGCGCCAGTGATCTCACTGGCCTTGCAGATGCGTTTTGCCAGTCAGGATGATGAAGGTTATGGCAATCGCCTACTCGCGATGATGCGCAATGCCTTCGGGGGTCATGCTGTTAAAAAGTCGTAAGGATTAAGTCATGGATGCATGTTCACTGGTTATATTTGGCGCCACGGGCAACCTCTCGCGGCTTAAACTGATACCCGCGCTGTACGAGCTGGACGCGGTGGGGCGACTGCCGAAAGAGATGGTGATTATCGCTTTTGCACGCCGCCCCTGGGATCGACAGCAGTGGGTTGACGAAGTTGAGCGAATGCTCAAAGGCAAGTTTGGCGATGCGCTGGATGGCAAGGCGCTGGCACGCTTTAATCAGCGCCTGCACTACCACCACGGTGACTTGGGTGACGGAGAGAGCTATGTCGCCCTGCGTGACATGATCAAAAATGATCCTGCCCTACCCAACAACCTGATTTTTTACATGGCGATACGCCCCGCTGAGTTTGGTTCGGTGATCGAAAAGCTTGGTGTTAACGGACTGATTGAAGAGCAGGGTGGTTGGCGCCGCGTGGTGGTAGAGAAGCCGTTTGGCTACGATCTGTTAAGTGCACAGATGTTACAGGCGGCGCTGGGTAAACATCTGACCGAAAATCAGATCTACCGTATCGACCACTACCTGGGCAAAGGTACGGTGCAGAATATCCTGGTATTTCGTTTTGCCAATCTGTTGATGGAGCCGCTGTGGAGCCGCCACTACATCGATCACGTACAGATCACCCACGCTGAGCCTGCGGGCATTATGGGCCGCGCTGATTATTACGAAGGTGCTGGAGCGCTGCGTGATATGACGCAGAGCCATCTGTTGCAGTTGTTGACCTTGGTGGCGATGGAGCCCCCAGCGCTGATGGATGCAGAGTCGTTGCGTGACGAGAAGGTTAAAGTGCTCAAAGCGATTCGCCCCATCACCCAAAATGCCGTTCACGCCCATGCTTTTCGCGGCCAGTACACTCGTGGCACTGTCGGTGGTGAGGCAGTCAAGGGCTATCTCGAAGAGGATAACGTCGCGCCGCACAGTACCACCGAAACCTACGCCGCACTTAAGTTATACATCGATAACTGGCGCTGGCGCGGCGTGCCTTTCTATCTGAGAACGGGCAAACGCTTGGCCGAAGGTGGCTCGGCGATCTGTATTCGTTTCAAAGAGCCGCCGCACCACCTTTTTCGTAATACGCATCTGGAGCGCATGCAACCCAACTGGGTACTGCTCGGCATTCAGCCCAACGAGTGTCTGAAGATGGAGATGCAGGTCAAACTGCCCGGCCTGGAGATGCGTACCCGCGTGATCAGCCTTGATGCCAGCTATCGCAAAGAGGATGAGAAAGAGTCCGATGCCTACGAAGACCTGTTGCTAGACGTGATGAAGGGCGATCACTCACTATTTCTGCGTTATGACGAGATCGAGTGGGCGTGGCGTGTGGTTGATCCGGTGCTCAAGGTGTGGTCAATGGAGCGCGATTTTATCAACACCTATCCCGCAGGTAGTTGGGGGCCACGCGGCACCTATCGACTGTTTGATCGTGATGACCAGTTTTGGCGCCACTCCCTCGACGTTGACGGCAGTGATGTGAGCAACGAAGTCTTCTGATTGATAGGGTATCGCTGATGCAATATGCTCCACCGTCATCTACCCTGTTAGGCCTTAGCTCAAAACCAGAACGAGAAGAATATGAAACGCTACTGTTTGCTGATCCTTTTTGCCGTTGCCGCCATGTCGGGCTGCTCCAAAACCAACAGTTATACCCCCGAAGAGGGCGCCAGTGGTGAGGATATTTTCAAGTCGGTGTGCATCGATTGCCACGCCTCGGAAAATGGCTATATTTTTGAGTTGCCAGCGCGGGTTGCCAACAGTGTTGCGCTGGCGGACAAAATTCAGAAGGGCAGCATAGCCATGCCCTCGTTTCCAAATATTCAGGACGATGCGATGGAGCGTTTGGCACAGTATATTATTGCTGACAGCAAAACTGTGGAATAAGCGCTTTATCTGTTATAAAGAGCTCTTGCCCACTTATTCTCTTAACTTGCTTTTTTGCTGTTTGTTTTCGTTGGAGAGAGAAGGGGGCTTGGGCTGCGACTCTGGGGGGATCAATGTCGCAAATCTTTATGCTGTGAATAGGGAGGGGAAAGCATGTTGAGTACGATTGGTTTTTTAGCTGTTCTTTATATCGTTGCATCATTTTTTTACGAACGTTTTTTGAAAAAAGTGGCACCGCATGTTGAGGCGCGCACGATGCCTAAAATGCAGCCATTGCCGATCCCGACAAAGAATCAGGAAGGCAATTTGAGGAAAGCGATGGCTGGTCTGTTTGAAGTTCGTCAATGGAAGCTCGAGAGCAACTGGGAGTACAAGATCAGCGAAGAGACGACCATTGTGATTCCCAAGGGATTTATTTTTGATGGTGCGTCAATCCCTCGTCCGCTGTGGTCGCTGCTCAACCCGATTGGTTTGCTGCTGATTCCGGGGTTGATCCACGACTATGGTTATAAATACGACATGATCTGGAAGCGCGGTGAAAACGGTGAGATCGAGCCCTGCTATGAAGGTGCCGGAAAAGAGCACTGGGACAAATGGTTTCGCGAGGTGGGTGATGAGGTAAACGGTTTTGCGCCCGTCAACACGATTGCTTGGTGGGGCGTGCGTTTGGGTGGCCGCGGGCCGTGGAAGACCCATCGTAGTAATAACATTGAGGCCGTCAAGCCTG
>JAADGQ010000022.1:25661-28353 GCA_013152295.1 Gammaproteobacteria bacterium
GATTTTCGCAATATCAATGGCCATTATCGGTGTGATTTGTCGTTGCCCCACAGCTCATCCAGTCGCTGGTCACGGCCACAGCCATGGCGGTACCATTTATAGCGTAATGGGTTTTTCTGGTGATAGTCCTGGTGGTACGCTTCTGCCGGATAGAACGTACTCAACTCTGTTATTTCAACAACAATCGGTTCGTCAAAGGGTCGGTTTTCCTGCAGTGCCTGTTTAGACGCTTCCGCCAGTTTTTTCTGGGTTTTATCGTGGTAAAAAATGGCCGGGCGGTATTGAGTGCCAACATCACAAAACTGCCTGTGGGCCGTTGTTGGATCAATGTTGCGCCAAAACACCGAGAGCAGTTCGCCATAGCTGACTTTGTCTGGATCGAAACGTACCTGCACAGCCTCGGCGTGGCCGGTGCCCCCTGCTGAGACCTGTTTGTAGGTTGGGTTTTTACTCTCCCCACCGGTGTAGCCGGAGGTGGTTGTTAACACGCCGGAAACTTCATCGAATGCGTGCTCCATGCACCAGAAGCAGCCGCCAGCGAACGTGGCCTCTTTGATTGTTGTGGATATTGCTGCGGAGCTTCTGTCCTGCGGCACCGTTTCGTTGGCATGTAGCGTGGTCGTGCTGGTTAGCGGAAATATAGCCATGGGCAATAGCAGGTAAAACAGATGGGCGGACAAGCGTTTCATCAACGACTCCTCGCAAATTGAAGCGGCACGATATTGTGCCGCTCTAAGTTGACCTGCCGGGGCTACAAAAGTGCCACCTTGCTAATAGCTGTAGACCAGCGTCAGTGCGGTTTCGGTATCTGTTTTTTTCACACCCGGTGGTACGTCAGATGTGTTTTTTATGGTGTATGACACCTTCATGGCTAGGCTGCCTGCGATCTGGGATTTCAGTGCAGTGACCGATTTGGTGATAGTGCTCTCTTCACCGGCATCGATATTGAGATCTTGAGTGAAAGTGGCCGTATCGCTGATCTTCCAGTCGAGCCCTGCGGCGGCGCGGACGATGAACTCGCTTTCCGAGTCACCATTATCCAGCTTGCTTTGGCGTGCGCCGGGGCCGATTTCGAGATCCAACGTCAGGTTCTCTTGGTGGATGACGCGTCGCCCGTAACCGATGGCCTCGCTGACGCGGTAATCGTAGCCGCTGAAGCGGTCATCATCGTAGACGACAGTGCCGAAAAAATAGTTGAATTCGCTGGTTTTATAGTCACTCTTTGCCGACAGCTGGATGCGCCTCGCCGTTGTCTCGTTGTCGCTGGAGGTTTTCAAGCCGTCCAGTTTGCCGGTGTGGCGCCACTGTTCACTATTGTTAATGATCTTCCCTTTGACGTTGATGGTCTGGGTGTCGGTGTTGCCGCTGGTGGTGACGATGCCCAGCTCTGACTCGCCTTCCCAGGCTTTGTTCGCAGCGTCGGCTGCCATGGCGTGATGGCCTGCCATCAGCAGACCACTGCCGATTGCGGCAGTGCTTAACAAATGCTTCATGAACACAGTACGGTATCTCCCTGTTTTAAATGCCGGTTTTAACAAGCTGTTAAGAGTTTTGGCTGCGTCGCCACCTGCCACTTTTGGCAGATTGGGGCAGATGGCGACGTGCCGTTACTAACCTCTATTATTGCTGCGTTTTCAACGCTTGATGATGTGCAGCTCCACCCGTCGGTTGAGTGCTCGGCCTTGAGCGGTTGCATTGTCCGCGATGGCGTTGGCAGGGCCGTAGCCTTTGGCGCTCAGGTTAGTTGCATTGACACCCTTGGCTACCAAGTAGGCGGCTACCGCTGCTGCGCGTTTTTGCGACAGCTGCTGGTTGAAGCTCAGCGCACCGCGATTGTCGGTATAACCGGCCACTTCGACAACCATGTCGGGATAGCGCATCAGCGTCGCTGCGGCATCATCGAGCGTGACCGATGAAGAGTCCGTCAGGCGATCAGAGGAGGTTGCAAAGTTGACCCCTTCGAGCACGATCACTGCGGCAATCTTGCAGCCCATGTTATCGACCTTGGCGCCTGCGGCAGAGTTGGGGCACCGGTCTTTGCTATCAACGAAGCCATCGCCATCGCTGTCGATTTCACAACCGGAGGCGTTGACCTTGGCGTTGGCCGGACTGTGTGGGCAGCTGTCTTTGCTATCCACCACGCCGTCGCCGTCACTGTCGATCTCGCAGCCAGACGCGTCGACCTTGGCATTGGCCGGGCTGTTCGGGCAGCGGTCATTGCTGTCGATCACACCATCGTTGTCGCTATCCAATGGGCAGCCACGCGGATCAACTTTTGATCCTGCCGGGGAGTTCGGGCAGGCATCGCATCGATTACGCCGTCGCCATCGCTATCTTTCGGCGCAGCCGGTGCCATGGGTTGTGGTTTGGGTGCCGGGGCGGGTGCTGCTTTGCCGCCGAAAGGGATGAGCAACCCAACATTAACGATCCAGTCATTGAAGCGGTCTTCAGTGGAGACGCTCTTGTCATCATCGTCGTAACGGTAGCGCACATCACCGCGCAGCTTGATGCCGCCATCGCTGAGCTGACGCATCGCGCCCAGGCCAATATTGGCCATCAAGTTACGGTTGGCAGCACCGGGAATTTTGGTTTTCAGTCCGCCGACACCGACCACAGCGTAGGGCGAGAAGGCAGGGTTACGGTTAAAGAAATAGAGGCCGTCGATCACGATGCCGCGCTGTCTGAATTCACC
>JAADGQ010000022.1:28377-40403 GCA_013152295.1 Gammaproteobacteria bacterium
TGTCGGCAACGGCGCTAATTTCCAGGTTCCACTGCTCGTTGATCGCTTTGCCCAGGCCAAGCTGAAAGCCGGGGCCATCATCGGCGATACGGTCGTTATCCGCCCCGATATAAGAGAGTGATGGCGCTACGTACCAGCGCTGGTCAACAGACTCCCCGTGGCTGAGCGGAGCGATTACCGTGAGTGCGCTGAACATGAGCCCCATGGCAGCGTTTCTTTTTGTGAACATACTGTGTTCCTCAATCCTTTTAAATGGTAGACCACTGAGCAGCTGGCGCTGCATTAACAATGCGTTGGACAAAACCGAAGTTGCTGAAGCTTGTTCAATTTGAACAGACGCGTCAGCTGGTGTCCTTCACAACCGCGTAGGATAGTGCGGAATTATGGGCAACGCAATGAGTTTCAGCGCTCTTAACCGGGCACCTCCCAGCCGCTCTCCACCTTCGGCAATTTGAACTGCGCCGGGTAGCTCACCTCTGCCAGATAGAGACCATGCGGTCGGGCAGTCACGCCACCGCGTGTGCGGTCGCGCAGTGCAAGGACTTCTGCAGCCCATTCGACAGGTCGCTCGCCGCAGCCAATTGCCATCAATACGCCAGCGATATTGCGAATCATGTGGTGAAGAAAGGCGTTGGCTTCCACTTCGATGGTGATATAGGGGCCATGGCGGCGGACCTCCAGCTGATGGATGGTGCGCACAGGGCTTTTTGCCTGGCAGGCGAGAGCGCGGTATGAGGTGAAGTCGTGACAGCCGAGCAGTGCGCGGCCCGCCTGTGCCATGCGTTGTTCATCCAGCGCCCGGTACTCCCAGGTGACGCGGTGGGTGAGGTAGGTGGGGCGTATCGGGCGGTTGAAAATAATGTAGCGGTAACGACGGCGCACGGCAGAGAAACGCGCGTGGAACGTAGCGTCAACAGGTGTTGCCCAGAGCACGGCCACCTGCGGCGGCAGATTGGCGTTACTGCCAAAGACCCAGGCACGTTCGCTACGTGGCGCATCACTGTCGAAATGGACGACCTGGCCATTGGCGTGCACACCAGCATCGGTGCGACCGGCACAGTGCACGCCGATGGGCTGGTTGGCGACGCGAGCGAGCGCCTCTTCAAGACAGCCCTGTACCGTCGATGTGCCGGATTGCCTCTGCCAGCCGGAAAATCCCGTACCGTCATACTCCACGGCTAATGCAATGCGCATGGCGTACCTCTTTATTTTAATTCTGCTGACGGTTGATGTTCAAAGCCTGACACCCTCCCTAAGGGGCGTTGGCTAGTGTATGTACATTGCTGAAGAGAGTACAGGATTACCAAGCGCATCCACTACCACATGCATTTTGGTGCTTAATCCACCCCCCGTGACTTCCCGGCAACCTGGATCTCCTGATCACTTTTATTGCCCTGAACGTAGATACCCCGTCCAGCTGGCTGGCCATCACAGACAAAAGCCAGTAAGCTTAATGAGAATTATTATTATTAACAATTGCCGACACACCTCATGCCAACCCGAATCTCTCGCCTGTTTCCTGCACTTTTCTTTCTGCTTTTTCTGGGCCAAGCACCCGTTTGGTCGGCACAAACCGAGACCAATGGAGTACAAGCCACCGTGCAGGCCCTGCTGCACAGCCTCGATTACATCGCCGTGGACTACTCCGGCGCAGTCAAGGATGGAGAGATCAGCGACGCGGGGGAGTACAGTGAACAACGCGAGTTTGCAGCCCAGATGCTTGAACAACTGGCCAGACTGCCTCAGACAGCGCAAAGCCCTGATCTGCAGAACCGGCTCATACAAATCCGTGATGCCATCGAGACACGTCGTCCCGACGATGAAGTCGCCGCCCTGTGCCACGAAGCCGCCAAGGGATTGATTGCCACCTATGGCGTCAGCATCGCGCCACGCAAGGCTCCGCCACTGACCCTGGGTGCCCGACTCTATCAGCAGCTGTGTGCTCAATGTCACGGCAGTGATGGCCGCGGTGATGGCCCGCAGGCCGCCGGACTGGAGCCACCGCCGGTGGACTTCCACAACCCTGAACGTCAGGATCTGCGCAACGTGTACTCCCTGTACACCACCATCACCCTCGGCGTCAAAGGTACCGCCATGCCCTCCTTCGTCCAATTGAACGAGGAACAGCGCTGGGCCTTGGCCTTCACGGCGAGCAACTTCCTCGCCAGCAACGAGGAACGCCGGCATGGCGAGCAGATATGGCGCCAGCGTGGCGGCCTGGGACTGATCACCCATCTCGAACAATTGACCTTGCTCACTCCCACCGCAGCTCGCACGCAGGCCAGCGTCGATGGCGAATCCCTGCTCGCTTTTTTGCGTGCTAAGCCTGAACACTTGACGCCACAAGGCAAGGATGCCGTGCGCCTCAGCAGACAGAAGCTCGCTGTCAGTATGCAAGCCTATCGAGATAACGACCACGAACAGGCTTACGAACTGGCCATGTCAGCCTATCTGGACGGTTTTGAACTGGCTGAGGGACAACTGAAGACGGTCGCGCCGAAGCTGCGCAAGCAGGTGGAGGAGTCCATGAGCAGCTACCGCCAACTGCTCAAGGCGGACCGCCCCGTGGCGGAGGTGGAAGCGCAGTATCAAATCATCCTGACCCAGCTAGACGAGGCACAATCAGTACTGGCCGAGGCGGGTGAATCAGCTGCCCTGACCCTGTTCAGTTCCATGCTTATCCTGTTGCGCGAAGGCCTGGAGGCCATCCTGGTGTTGGCCTCCATCGCCGCCTTCCTGGCCAAGACGGACCAGCGCCATCATCTGCGCTACGTGCACATGGGCTGGATCGGCGCACTGGTGCTGGGCGTCGCGACTTGGCTGGTCGCACAGCTATTCATCGACATCGACATCGGCGGCGCCGGGCGCGAGCTTACCGAGGGCATCGCCGCTCTAGTGGCAGCGAGCATGCTGCTATACGTGGGTTTCTGGCTGCATCGCCAGTCCAATGTCCAACAGTGGCAGCAGTACCTGCACGGCAAACTGGGCCAGCAACTCTCCTCGGGTCGATTGTGGGGGCTGATGTTCATTGCCTTCCTCGCGGTATACCGCGAGGTGCTGGAGACAGTACTCTTTTATCAAGCCTTCTGGTTACAGAGTCCGCCGGAGGGACAGCGTTATATCGTCATGGGTTTCATTATTGCTGCGGTGCTGTTGGTGGCCATCGCCTGGGCCATCTTCCACTTCAGCGTGCGTTTGCCGCTGCGACCCTTCTTTCGTGCCAACGCCATCCTGCTGTTCGTTCTGTCGCTGATCTACACGGGTAAGGGTATTGCCGCCTTGCAGGAGGCCGGTTACTTGCAAAAGGACAGCGTGCCCTTTGTCGAAATCGATTTGCTAGGTATTTATCCCAACCTGGAAAGCCTGAGCATCCAGGCCCTGATTCTAGTGCTCGCCGCTATCTGGCTGCTGCGCCAGCAACGACCTCCTGCCTCGGCCTGAGGCATCCCACACCCCTGACACGAATGTTACTCCTCCGCCCTGCTCTACTGTGCGTTTGATGCCCACCTTCCTTAACATACAGGAATCCACTAATTGCACGGCGCACCACCTTCAATACAACTCCTGGCTCACGAATTCCGGCAGCGATCAAAAATATAGCGGAGTCGGCGAGGTAGCAAGGCAGATGTTTTGGATTTATCGCTTGATATGTAGAGGTTCAGACTTACATCTAGCAAAATAGAGGTACGATCAATCGCCACCGTTTACTCATAATTGCGCATCAATTTTCTGGCGTAATTGACGATTTTCTTGATCAAGCTCCCAAATTGCCCGCAGCGCCTGCACCGCGATCGCTTCCAGTTTTTCTGGATTTACCTTCTTCGCCATTGGAGGTTCTTTCTGCCGAAACGAGAAGGCCGTCGGATCCCACCAGCGCGGATCCTCCTTAATTTTCGCCTTTGAATTTTCATCAAGCAACGTCAGTAAACGAAGGTTACTCTGTCTTGTTTTCTCAATGATTCGCTCTATTACCTTGGGCCCCAATACCCAGGGGGTCGGATCATTCACCCCACCATTTAAGTAACGCGCAAGAACAAAATCAATTGCGGAGCTGTGAGGGTCTGGCCGTAAATACCTATGCCGTTGATACAGCCGAAGAACAGATGCCGGCAAACTTACGTTACTACGATTTTCTTGCGGAGATCGAACACCCAAAACCCCACAAAAATCAGACACAATATCCTTTGGTAACAAGCGGACAGTGAGCTTTTCAACGCCCTTTACGTCCTGCCACTTCTCTATTTTTTCAAACCATCGAACGTGCATTAAATTTCCGTTCAGCCAACGAGGAAATGGAGCCCCCGTCCATGCTCCCCACTGCCACCACGCAGAATTTATCCACTCGACAGGTGGACGAACATAACAAACCGCATGACATTTCAACTTCAGGGATTGAAGTACGTCCGAACTTTTAAATAACTCGCTCTCATTTATCCAACCTTCATTGGACAACACAACGCACCCGGAAGAACCGCACACACCAGACAAACGCTTCGCTAAAACCTTACGCTTTGACCGCGACAATGATGCTATTTCCGCCGCATTAACGGACGAACAGTACCCATAGGGGTTCGAAGCCGCTAGCTTCAACATCCCCTCACCAGACAACAGTAAACCATCAGGGCGTACTGCCGCGTATTCGACCAAACCGTTGCCGCCCCCCTCGAACTTAAAATCCTGACTAAGGACGGTTTGCAGAGCACTACTTCCGCACTTTCCAGCACCAATATGAATAATTGCGTTAGTCAAAAATCACATTCACTCACCAAATACTCTCTAGAGAAGTACACAGCTTGAAAGAAAGCGATAAAACAAGCAATCACGCTCATAACAACCCAAGCCTCTTCTTCAACGTATCTCGCCCCAAGCTCTAGGGAGTAGATTCACCAACGGCTCAAGCTTTACTGCCACCCGACACATCAGATTTTTTCTTCTCACCCGCTTTCTTCACACTAGGTTTTCGCAAAATAACCCGCTGGATCTGGGCCTCCCCTTTCTTACTCGCGACTTTTTTGACAATAAAGGTACCAAGGATTGGCACAACAACTTTGCCCTCCTCTGTTTCGTCCAGTTTGGCGCGGATCCCCTTCAGTGCCGCACGCACAATATCCAACATCAACTTGTCATTTGCTTTTTGCAGCGCGCCGCTATCACTTAAGCTCTTGGTCAATTCTTTTAGGTTCATATCATATCTCTCCAACAAAATTAATAGTTTGAGCTGTCAAATGCCAAAGCAAATAGCCACTCAGGGCCTGCCCATCTACCACACCTTAATCCAAAACACGATTAATCGACTTCCGAAACGCCTTCAATTCGGGCAGTATTTCTGTTGCCACACCCCCGGCAAAATCTGTATCCGACTGCCGCTGAAACCATCGGCGTGCCTGGGCAAGCGTCTCGGTCAACGTCATCGCTGCAAATTCCTCACGAAGCATCATGGTACGGTGCTGACGTGCAATCCATACCTGCGCCTCACGGTACTCATCGGGGGTCAGAAGTGCCTTTAACTCATCCGAAATAAGCGGATTTACTAACGGTATACGGCCAACTACTTGCGCTTTAGGACGCCGCTTTTCCGAGTCATAAGTTGTCCTAACCAGCTGAACAATGTTTTTACGTATGCGAAAATGCACCTGCCTTCCTCAAACATTATATTTCATATTTCGGCAGTATACTGCCCTTATTTTTTTTTGCAATACACCACAGAAAAACAACTGTTTTGGGATACCTCAACAGTAAGATTATCGCCTAAAGAGGAGTACCTGCGAACAAGACGCCACCACATCAAGATGCAACCCGGCGCCAAGCAGTGCACTTATCACTTTGCTACTACCCGCATGCCCATAAACTAGCGGATGAAGTTCGATAATGACTCGATCAACACTGGAAAGCTCCAATCCATCGAACAGATCAATCTCGCCACCTTCAATATCAATAATCATCATTGTCGGTTTCAGCTCACCCATTAACGGACGAACATCAATTGTTGGCACCGATATCTGTGTGTGTGCATCATCGACAGGTTTTAACGACGATGCCCAAAAATCATCCGCGGCATGAAATGAGATGGCATCAGCACTCTCTGTGCAAGCTGCTCCATGAAATGCCTTGGCACAGCAAGCATTCAACTGAAAGTTTTCACGAATAACCGGCATCAGAGCAGGGTTCGCCTCCACGGCGTAATATTCAATACCCGGAAACATTTGCCCTGCCTTGCAGGCGAGAAAACCCAAACCAGCGCCCAGCTCCAGCACTCGATCATCCGCTCTCAGAGCCCCCTCCAACAAGGTAACTTCCCGCCCCTCATAGCCACCCTCCACCAAAAAGCGGAGTACTCCCGGGCTAACAACAGCTGCAGGCACCGAAAGACGTACCCCCTTGAGCTCCAGCCGCTCATCTTGAAGTGCAGAAATTCCACGCCGCACCCAGGGCGGTTGCATGGAATCTATAGCCAGCGCGCGCTGAAATGCAGATATAGCAGCCTGCATTTCGCCACAACGTAGCGAGCACATACCCAGCTGCGCATGAAGATTGGCACGCTGCGGAAAGCGCTGAGTCACCTCTCGAAGCACGTCCGCAGCATCTGCAAGCTCACCCGCCAACTCAAGACTTTTGGAGAGCTGAATCCAACCCGGTATTTTTTCTGGGTTTCTATCGCACCACTGGCGCCAAAGGGTAACATCCAGCTCTAACAGTTTTAGCTTTCGAAGACCCGCAGATACAGACCAAGGAGAGCGCATCATCAATCCAAACGAAAATGCTTTCAGGTAGCAATTAGCCGCGTCCTCAAAACGACCAACTTCCGCAAGGGCCTGGGCAAAAAGGCTTGATTGTGAAGCACCCTGTACCGAGGTGGGATCCCAAGCTGACTCATCAAAAAGAGCGACGACATCAGCATAACGACCACCTTCGTACGCATTGGCTATAGCGTCTTGATCAACCAAGTCGGACTGCAGCATCATTCTTTCTCTGTAACGCGCTGCACAATCGTAACGCTCTGCGGCGGAATAATTAGCCACTGACGACCAACAGCAACATTCGTATCCTTACACGCGCTAGGAACTTCGACCCGACCTTCTTGATCAGCAACCATCCGAACTACTTGAACATCACCCCCGGCAAGCTCCTCTAGAGCAGCTTGTGCGGCACTACTTCCAACATTTGCGAACAAATACCCGTTAAGTTTTGAACTGCGGATGGTTAGGGAGTAGACACCAGCTCCGCTCATCGCCTGAGAAACCTGTACATTATTATTCAATATGCCTTTGATCTCACGAAAGAGCCAACCCACTGGCTTAAGGTTACCAGCAAAATCGAGCAGTGCTTTATGGGCAAACTGTTTAGATGCGCGCATAGGCCAGTAGTGCGCAAAACTCACGCCAGCAACCGCATTATTTCCAAACTGGATGGCAATCTCCAGGAGATGCTCTATCTCAGACAGGCTTCTATTCCGCTCCTCATTCGGCGTATTCCATTCTGTCAGCGTCAACGAAACAGGCCGCCCCTTGGCCCTCTCTAAGTATTGCTTGAGCTGCCTCAATCTTGCTGTCAGTCTGAAACGGCCAAGCCTTTTGTCAGCAGAGACGTCACTCATCCTGTAACGATGAACGGCCACAAAATCGAAGGCTTTTGCCGACTGTTCTAACAATGTTGGCCACCACCGAGGCACCTGCCTAGGTGCCGATCGCCCCTCTCTAAGCTCGTCAAAGCAAGCAGTGTACCTCAACCCTTTGCACCTATTTTTTGCTGGTCGCTTTGACGCACGTAGCGCTTCAAGCGAGTCAGGTCCAAGTCTGTCTCCAAAACCAACACCTTTAAAGTTACCTGGACCAGCCGCCCCTATGAGTATGGAGGGATCGGCAGCCCGCATCTTTTTAGAGAACACGGTCAATACCTGCGCATATTCATCGGCAGTTAGCGGATAACCTTTCAAATAAGGCTCATTGCCGATCTCCCAATAACGTACCTTGAAACCTAATGTTTTCACTGCAACAACCCACGCAGCGGCCTTTGCTGCATAGCGCTCAAGGTTACCAATACGATCCCCGGCAGCTCTAAAAGCACCATCAACGTTCACAACGAAAAAAGGCTCTCTCACGCCAATCTCCGTTGCATGCGCGAGAAATTCACGATAGTCCGTCCGCAGCAAGCGCCCTTCATCTGTTACTGCTTCTTTAGGCCATCCCCTTGACCGTTCCAGAGCGTGTTTCTCCCAATCATAGTTGTCGGCAAGCTCTCCTCCGGGAAAGCGTAACGTAACGATACCTGCCTGCCTTAAACTAGCCACTGTTTGTGCCTTAGCCCACAACGCATCGTCATCGTAATGATACTGAATTGACGCTCCCAATAGCCCGGAGCTGGCATTACTCCACACAGGCGACAGCGGACTGCTTAGCACACGCACACCAGCCTGGGGTTTTGATGCCAAACACAAAGCCGCCGTGGCAAAACCTGAATAAAAAATTCCCACGAACCCAAAAAACAGCCAACTTACTTTAACCTCGCGCTCAGTCAAAGCCATGGTTATTTTTTTCTATCTACAATGAACAACGAATGGCGCTGTTCGTTACCCTCATCCAAAGCAATTTCGACAAAGCCTCCCGGATCAATTTGAAGCTTCTTGACTCTGAATCGCGCCGCTGAAGAACGAGGGTTATCCGGAAACTTTCGGGCCAACGTTGGAGATGGAAGCTCCCAACACGCATCAAATTCAGAGAAAGGCGTTATCACAACCAACTTCACATCGGGCACCTCCGCTATAGACAAATCACCCTTACTCTTATTTTAACTTTAGGTTTAACATCAGCCACATCCAGGGATTTAAGTAACACTGGCAACGTATGCCAGGGCCGTTCTAACGGAATGATCAAATTAAAACGACAAATACCATCCTCATCAATGAAGTGATCTTTCTGACGGATACGTTTAACCCAACCATCGCCAGCCCAAAATTCTTCGAACGACATATTCGCTGGAAGCGCATTATGCTTCCCAAATCGCCGGTAGTTATACCAACTACGAACCCAATCCGCAGGCTCACGAATCACCCCAAAACGGAAAAACGTTTCGGGTAGAAAATTTTTTCTATCAAATAAAAAATCATACTCTTTTCGCGCTGCAGCCCACCCAATATGCTTTCTCTGAGGAGAACCTGTACGATTTATTTCTGCATACGAGGCCAGTGCAGCCTCAATCGAGGTTGATCCCGTCTTCGAGCTTGCAATAAACACAAGCCGATTTTTTACACTGATAAGCACGGCTCAACCTTTTAAGTAAATTTTCGCCAGAAGATGGCGATCACCGTTCTTTGTTTGCAAAAATATTTGCAGCGGCCCCTCATGTTCGAAACTCACGCCATCCAATCTGAATTTCATTTCGCACTACCTGCAGAACGATTATTTGGGAATTTTTCAGCCAACATCGGAGATGGCAATCCCCAGTCGATATTTCGCTCATGCGAACCACTACCCATCACGAGCTGCCAACCATCAGAGGTCACGTCAGGCCTCAACAAAACTGCACCCATCAATAGAAAAGGCTCATCAAGAGCACTACCCTTGCCTGGGAAATTAAACCTAATAAGCTCAACGAAAGAGCACGCTTCCTTTTTTATCAACACCCCGCGACGTAAGGGTTCCCCTGCTCTGACACGACTCTCACCACCAGCTTGAACCCTCTTTTTCTTGGGCTTTAACTTAGTGTCTGCTATTAGAGCCCGACTTTTACTAAATTCATCTTTAATAGCTTGCAAGCTGATCGTTGGGATGCATTCGTAATCTTCCCGGTAGAACTCCAAAAGACGATCAAATGAATCTTGGTGCAAAACTTCAAGCCCCAACTTTGGCCCACCCGTTTGTCGACGACCAAGTTCATTTGGAGCCCGCCCTAGTACGTCGTGCATTCCAACTTTTTGCCAACACGCTCGAATCTCATTGATTATGTTATCGGTCTCTTTTATGTCGACAATGCACGTATATACGGATAAATCCGGCCCCAAAAAACCCATCATCGGACGAGAGTGGTGATTTATAGCTTTCGCAAAAGCCAAATAACTGTCAAGTCTACTAATCAATGCATTTATTTCAGGATCATAATTTAACCCTGCCACACGCAGTTCATCCGCACACTTAGCTTGAGAGGACAGCTCCTTGTGGTGAACCACTCGGTTAGAATACATCGATAAAAACCGCTTTATTGGATCGCGCGTAATCGCAAATCGATAATAGGCGCCATATGGCTCAACGGCATTAGTGGCGTTCTCAATACAAAAAGCTTCACCACGTCCACCCTTAAAGTAATTACGCACCCCATTACCATTGCCTCGTTTTCGCTCCTCAGCACTAATCTCTCCGTTGCACGATACGTACAGCCAATCGAACAGCGATGTGGTTGCCACCTTGGGGATTTCTTGATAACCCAAATTTAATTTTGGAATGATGATCATTTACGCTCTTCCTTATTGCCTACACCGACGGCTGCCAAACAATAACGATTATTCTCGTTGTCAACCAGATAAATATTTGCTGACTGACCATCCTTCAAACGAACACCATTCATTCTGAAGCGCGCTCTTTTCGAATGAGGATTTTTAGGGAACTTTTTAGCCATTGCCGGGGATGGCATCCCCCATTTGATCACCTCCTCACCTGCAGGATTTTCGGCCACTAACTTATAGCTTCCAAGCAATTCGGGCATTAATACCACCACCCCTTGAATCACAAGTAGTTCACCTGCCTTAAGTTTAGCTTTAGGTTCATCAAAGGATGCATGTGCAACCAGGTCCAGTCGATTCATACTTTGCCACAACCCTCCCCCCCCCTTCCCCTTAAGTTTGGGCGCATAACTATGTTTAGCTGACAACACCTTGTTGATTTTTTTCTTGCTGTAGGGTGCTCCCAGAAATTCGAACAGCGCCTGTAACCGCTGAGTTCTTTTCGTCATATCCCGGTACTCAATCGGGAATACCCACGACTTTCCTTCTGAATAGTTAGCCAACTCACCTTCAAACACAGTCAGTCTTTTCTTGGTTACCCCTGGATTTTTCTCTTTCCACCATCCGCTGTTGATAACTTGCTCATGATCTCGTGTTAAAAATATCAGCGCACATTCAGGAAGCAGTCGCGTCAGAAAATCAAGGTAATTTCGTAGATCCATCGCTGCAGATTCTTTTTCACTCTCAGGTGGCAAATATCGAATCTCTTTAAAACCAAGACATTGGTAGTATGTTACAGCTTTTGGTGGAGCCAATTGATTTATCAGTAATGCACGAGCATCCACTAAAAACTGCTCCTCATCGACCAATGAAGCACCATACCAAGGCGACGTCGAAAGTAATGAATTTTCGACGTCAACCTGTTTTTTAGTTTTTTGAAACGAGTCGAACGCACGAAAAAGTCCATAACACGCATGAAAGTTTTCACCTCGAACAAGGCAACTATCAATAGAGTTAAGAAGACCTTGCAGCAGCGTTGATCCGCTGCGGCCATAGGTTACAATTAAAATATGTTTATATTTCATATCGACTATAATTTATCTACAATGATGCTGAATAAAATTGAAGCATCATCATCAGCAGCAACACATAACCTATACTCCATCCCCTTAGTTGCGCGAAAATTCTGAATTTTGAACCGGGACAACTGGCAGTTCGGTGCCTTTGGGTATTTTTTCGCCATCCAAGACGATTCTATTCCCCACTCAACGTCGTATTCATCCCCTCCTGCACATAATAATAATCGACAGTTTTTTGGAGCTGAAGCGCCTAGCACCACGACACCCTCAACACTATAAAGCTGACCTTCGATTACACTGGAGGGCAGCTTATCTATAGCTGCATAAGTAACCCAAAGGACATTTTCATACGAAGAGGAGACATTAATAATCAACTGATTGCTATCCGGCCGAAAAATCCTAATTTCATTCAACGCATCCTGCAGTTTTTCAACTCCCGTGAACGCAATATATTTTTTACGAGTACCTTGATCGCCACTTCCCGTAACATCTTTAGCGAACCCATAATCGGCTAA
>JAADGQ010000013.1 GCA_013152295.1 Gammaproteobacteria bacterium
TAGAGACCTTGGGTGATGGTCTTGTTGCCTCTACTGCGCAGATCGGTTTTGCCAGCACAGGTGGTGGTCAGGCGGAGGCTAATGAACTCCATATCGGTAACAATGCTACGGGTACTAATCCAGGTGCGGCTATCGAAGATTGGGTGGCTGATGCGGATCTGGGCGCTTTCGGAAATCCGTTTACGCTGATTACCGATCCTACCGGTTCTACGCCCATTCCGAAGCTGTTTAACAATGACTCTACGGATACGGATCATCCTGCAGGTCACAGCTGGGCCAACTAACAATAGTCTAGTTTGACTGTCTGTTTTATCTATGGGGTGGTTTGGCCGCGCGAGCGTGGCTGGACCACCTTTTTTTTTGCCCGCAGTTTGGTGTGTTACGTTCGAAGGGTGGGTTGTGCACCGATCAGTAGTTTAGCCTGGCCAGACTATTGAGAAATAAGGAAGGGAGGAGAAAATGGAGCTGGCGAGAGGAGTCGAACCCCCGACCGGCTGATTACAAATCAGCTGCTCTACCAACTGAGCTACGCCAGCATCTGGGCCTGAACAGATCCAGTGGGGGAGGGATTCTAAGCAATCCTGTCTGTAATGGCAATTTTTTAGCTAAGCTTTGCAATCGATGGTGCGTTTTTTAACTGTCGGAAAGTCGTCGAGAATCTCGGACCAGAGTGGTTCGACGATCGGTTGATTGAGATCATCCCGATAGTCCAACCAATAAACGCTCCTGCTGCGGGTGCGTGCGTTGATGTGGACCTCATAGCCTAACTTTTCTGCTCTTCTCCGTTGTCTTTTAGCAAAAAATTTATTACTGAACATGCCCAGGGAGATGGCGTTTTTATATGTGCCGGAAAAAATCAGGCCACTGCCTTTGAATCCTTCTCTCTTTAACTGTTCAAGCTGTTTTTTTGCTTCGTCCCTTGACGGGAAGGGACCTAGGTAGACTCTGTAGCCGCTCACTGTTTTGTCGGTTTCGATGCGCCGACGGGGGTTGTAGACCTTCAATGCCTTGAAGACGGCAGTTAGTTTGCGTACCGCTTTGAGCTCGTTGAATGGTCCGATGGTGTAGCAGGCGAAGGTTCTCTGCGGCGCAGTTTTTATCGCCAATGGAGCAGGTTTGTTGCCGGATTGAGTGGCGGGTGCTTGCTCACTTTCGGCGGAGGCGGTGCCTTTGAGCTCGCTGAGCAGCCGTAGTGTATCGCTACCGCTATTTTGCATCGCGCTGTATAGGGCTGAGCGATCTTGCTCTTGTTGATAGAGCCAGAAAAAAAAAAGCTAGGTTCAGCAGGATGAGGAGTAGGAACAGTGCTCTCATTATGGGGTGTGTTCGGCTCTGGTGGCGATAGTGGCCAATCCTTGTAAAATCCACTCGGGCTCATGGCGGCAGAGGTATGATAACCGAGAGAGGATAGCGGGCGCATCGCCCCCGGTGATTATGTTGACAGCATTGCTGCCGAGTGTGTGACTCAGCTCTTCAAGGGTGCGTTCAATCAGCGCTGAGTGCGCTTGGTAGATTCCCTCGTTGATGGCGTCGTCGGTATCTCTGCCCAACTGAAAACCTCTGTTGTTGTGTGCGGGTTGGTTGAGATGGGGTGGGCTGAGGTTCGCTGTATCGTGTCCGAGCGAGCGCTGCATCATGGCGATGCCGGGAACGATCAATCCGCCCAGGTGTTCGCCATTGCTATTGATGGCATCGATGGTGAGTGCTGAGCCGCAATCAACGATGCAGGCCGGCTGCTTGATGATTTGTCGGGCAGCGATGAGCGCTACCCAGCGGTCGCTGCCCAGTCGCCGGGGTTCAGCGTATGCATTGACGACACCGTAGCCGCGTTCAGCGGCGAGAATGAAGCGTGGGGTGATGCCCCAGTGTTGTTGGCTCCAGTGGCTGAGTTGTTTCGCGATGTTCTCCCCTGCGACATTGCAGACGATGATCTGCGCTGGCTGCCTGCTGCCCCAGGCATCGCTTGCATATGTTTGAAGCGCTATCTGCCGGTGCAGCACTGCGCTGCAGTTCTGCAAACGGCCTCTGCTGAGGTAGGCCCATTTGAGGCGCGTGTTACCGATATCAATCAGTAGTGAGACGGATGAACTCATCTTATTGGCGTGGCTCTTCTCAGGCTGACCTCCCCGCATTGGTGGCGCTGTAGTTTCCCGGCGCAATCCAGCAGCAGCGCGCCGTCGTTGTCGATGCCTCGGGCAGTGCCGGTGATGGTTTTGTCGTGCATGTGCAGCTCGACCCGTTGATCCGCCAGAATATCTGCCTGGCACCAAGCGTTGATGAATGGCGTCAAGCCTTGTTGCTGGTAGGTGGTCAGCGTCTCCAGCAGGTGGCCGATCAGCAGCCCTGTCAGTTGGTTTCTCGATACGGGGTTGGAGCAGATTGATGTGAGGTCCGTCCACGGCTGGTCGATTTCGCCGCTGGCGGTTGGCGGCATGTTGACGTTAATGCCGATACCGATGACTACGTTGCTGGCACCCGATGCTTCGCCGTTTAACTCCAGCAATATGCCCGCCAGTTTACGTTGTTCGCAGATAACGTCGTTGGGCCATTTCAGGCCAATGTTGCGGGCGCCAACGTCGTGGAGTGCGCGGGTGACGGCGACCGCTGCCGCCAGGCTGAGCCCGCCGAGCTGCTCCGGCCCCACAGGGAAACGCCATAGCAGTGACAAGTAGATGCTGCTGCCGAACGGTGAAATCCACTGTCGCCCGCGCCGCCCGCGCCCTGAGCGTTGGTACTCAGCCAGGCAGACGGTCCCTGATGCAGCGCCGTTTTGTGCGCGTTGCATCAAGTAGCTATTGGTTGAGTCTATTTCGTCATGAACCTCAACGGCGTTGAGGTGGGTGCTGAGTTGTGCCGGAATGGCTGCAATAATAGCTGCTCGGTCGAGCAGCTCGATGGGTTGTGTGAGGCGGTATCCCTTGCCGGGTACCGCGTCAAACTCCAGGCCCAACGCCTCCAGCGCTTTGAGCTGTTTCCAGATGGCACTACGGCTGATGCCCAGTTGGCTGCCCAGCGTCTCGCCGGAGTGGCACGCGCCTGCAGCCATAAGCTGTAGCAGGCGCATTCTGTTCGACATCGTCATTGTGTCGAGAACAGACGGTTGTATAGCGGAGTGACAGGTGCTCGGCTGTTAAGCGCTGTAGCGCTGAAACAGCAAGCTGGCGTTGGTGCCGCCAAAGCCAAAGCTGTTGGACATGATGGTGTTCAGCTCGACGTTCTCTTGCAGCGTTGTGACTACGGGGATATTGGCCGCACCGGGGTCGAGCTCCGTAATGTTGGCTGATGCAGCGATGAATCCACCCTCCATCATCAGCAGTGAGTAGATCGCTTCATGCACGCCAGCGGCACCCAGTGCGTGGCCGGTCAACGATTTGGTGGAGCTGACAGCTGGCGCGTTGTCTCCAAACACCTCTGTAATCGCTTCCAGTTCGCGAATATCACCGACGGGTGTGCTGGTGCCGTGGGCGTTGATGTAATCGACGGGCGCATCGATCGATTGAGTCGCCTGACGCATGCAGCGTACCGAGCCTTCGCCTGATGGCTGAACCATGTCGTAGCCATCGGATGTTGCGCCGTAGCCGGTGAGTTCGGCGTAGATTTTGGCACCACGGGCGCGGGCGTGCTCCAGCTCTTCCAGCACGATGACGCCACCGCCACCGGAGATAACGAAGCCGTCCCGCGTGGCATCGTAAGGACGGGATGCCGTTTGTGGTGTGTCGTTATATTTGGATGAGAGCGCGCCCATGGCATCAAAGAGCATGGTTTGAGTCCAGTGCAACTCTTCGGCACCGCCAGCAAAAACGATATCCTGTTTGCCCATCTGAATCAGCTCGTAGCCATTGCCAATGCAGTGTGCACTGGTGGCGCATGCGGAGCTGATGGAGTAACTCGTGCCCCTGATTTTAAAGGCGGTGGCGACGCAGGCGGCGGTGGTGCTCGACATGGTGCGAGGTACCATGTAAGGACCGATCCGGCGCAGCCCTTTGCTACGTAGAATATCAACAGCTTGCGACACGTTATCGGTAGATGCGCCGCCAGAACCGACAATGAGCCCGCTTCTTTCGTTGGAGACTTGCTCACTGGCGAGCCCTGAATCTTCAACGGCTTCCTGCATGGCGACGTGGTTGAAGGCCGCTGCATCGCCCATGAAGCGCCTAGTTTTGCGGTCGATCAGCTCAGCGGTGTCGATGTTTAGAGCGCCGTGAATGTGGGAACGAAAGCCTAGGTCGGCATACTCTTGATGGTGCACAATGCCGGAGTGGCCACTGCGCAGGGAGGCGTTAACCTCCTGTTTGTTGTTGCCGATGCTCGATACAATGCCGATGCCTGTGATAACGACGCGCTTCAAGAATAGATCCTCTCTTTAATAAACTCTTGACTTAGAAATCCGCTGTTGAAGTAAATAGCCCTACACGCAGATCCTTTGCTTCGTAGATCGTCCGTCCGTCCACTTCCATGCTGGCTTCCGCAACCCCCATAAACAGTCTGCGCATGATAACGCGTCTCATGTCAATGCGGTAGCGAATCAATTTGTGCTCAGGTGTTACCTGCCCGGTAAATTTCACTTCGCCGGCACCGAGTGCGCGGCCGTGGCCTGGGCCGCCCATCCAGCCGAGGAAGAATCCGACCAGTTGCCACATGGCATCGAGCCCCAGGCAGCCGGGCATGACTGGGTCGCCCTGAAAGTGGCAACCAAAGAACCAGAGATCAGGTGTGATATCCAGTTCGGCGATGATGTGTCCTTTGCCATGTTCGCCGCCATCTTCAGTAATGCTGATGATCCGGTCAAACATCAGCATGGGTGGTAGGGGGAGTTGGGCATTGCCGGGTCCAAACATTTCGCCGCGACCGCATTGAAGAAGTTCTTCGTGTGTGTAGCTATTTTTTTTCTGCATTATTTACGAAATCGAGCTGAGTGAAACGGGGTGTTATGGATGCGCTTAAATGATGGGGGGTGCCCGAAGTTGTGCGGGCACTTACAGCCTGTGGTGACAGCCTCATTGCAACGACATCTTAAACAACGACAGGATCTGCATCAAAGCTTTAAACGGCTCGCCATATCGGCGCGGCGCTCTTGTTCTGGTTCGATGGTAGCGATCCCGCTGAAACAGATTAAGTGCGCTAACTTATCACAAAATAGAGCTGTTTCCGAGTGCCGTAATGGAACGTGCCCTGACGATAGCTATTCGCTGGCGGTTGAGCGGGAGGGTGCGGCGGCAGCCGACAGGTTATTTAAAAGCGCACGCCGAGCTGCAGAGAACCTGTGATTTCGTCGCTGTTGGCGGCGGCAGCCAGATCGATATGTACACCAAAAGGTGATAAACCAATGCCGGCTGTGGCGACGCTGGTGTCGCTATCGCTGAGGTTGTGGCGGTAACCGGCGCGCAGTTGCAGTGTCTCCCACAGATTGAACTCTACCCCTGCACCAAGGTACTGCGTTGCCGGACCGAAGCCGATAGGGTCGTTTTCGCTGAGGTCAAGATCGATGGCCACAGTGGTCCAGTCGCTGCGGTGAGCGGCACCAATGCGCAGTTGAGGGTCGAGCGTGATGGTGTTATTGCGTATGGTTTCATACTCTTGAGGGATCAGGTTTTTGATAACAGCGCCGATCTGCCAGCCGTCGCCCAGTTCATGGGCGGCGCCGATATCGACATTGAACGAACTGTACCTTTTCTCCCCCTCATCGAGCGTGAACTCCGCAGTATCGATATCTTTGCCCAGGTAGAGGTAGTCGTAGGTGAGTACCTCGACATATTTTGGCGTAACACCCAGTGCCCACTGTTGGCCTGCGAGATCGAACTGGCGGGAGATCGATACCCCCACTTCCGCGAATACCGCAAAACGTGCCTGGGCGGCGGAGGTTAAC
>JAADGQ010000032.1 GCA_013152295.1 Gammaproteobacteria bacterium
TCCCAGACGTGGGCGACCTGCCCCACACCAGCGTAGAACACCGACGGGACCAGGTTGTTTTAACCAGATCCCGTATCGGTCATTCGAGGCTGACTCACTCATTTATTCTGAAACAAGAGCCACAACCCGAGTGTATCGGGTGTCAGTGTATTTTGACAATGGAACATCTACTGTTAGAGTGTACCGATTTTGCGTTGCACAGGCAACGTTTTTATCGTGCACAGAACTTGCGCGAACTTTTCACCACGATCAAACCTGAAGTGATTTTGGGTTTTTTAAAAGCAGCTGGATTACACAGACTTTTGTAAATCCTTTCCGTGGTTGTGGTGTACCCAAGGGCACCAAAACCCATAAATAATGAATATATCCAAATTTGCATTTCAAACCTTTGGAAAAATTTCACCCGTAAAGTAACACTTTTTGACATAAATCTCGATCTTAAAGCACAGGCTGTTGTCACTGCTGCGCTGGGCAATAGCAGCCACGATAACCTCACCTGCCAGATTATTCGCGTTAGCTCATTGCCCATTCCCGATGAGGATGAGCTCTACGATCAGCTCACCGAGCTGCCGTTTCCTCCCGAGTTGTCACCTGGTGTGATGCTTGATGGCTACCGTATTATTGCCGAGATGCACGCCAGCAGTCGCAGTCAGGTCTATTTGGCGCTGGATACGCACAGCGACGAAAAAGTCGTGGTGAAAACGCCGTCTGTTAATTTCTGTGATGATCCGGCCTATATCGAACGTTTTCTTTTTGAGGAGTGGGTCGGGCGACGCATCAACAATCTACATGTATTAAAGGTGCACGAGCAGCAAGAGAAGAAACATTTTCTCTACTACGCTACCGAATATGTGCAGGGTGAGACGCTGGCGCAGTGGATTGAAAACAACCCACAACCCGACATTAAAATCGTCCAGCAGATCGTTGAGCAGGTCGCTCGTGGCGTGCGCGCCTTTCACCGGTTGGAGATGCTGCATCAAGACTTAAAACCGGACAATATCGTTATCGACAAATCGGGCGTTGTTAAAATAATCGACTTTGGATCCACTAAGGTGTCAGGGCTTGCTGAAATCGCATCACCCATCGAGCGCAGCGATATTCTCGGCACTGTTGATTATACCGCGCCAGAATATATTGTTGGCAAAGCTGCTACCAACCGCGCTGATATCTATTCGCTGGGTGTGATTTGCTACCAGATGCTCACCGGCAAACTGCCCTACGGTGAGCTGCCAAACAAGCCCACAACACGCAGTGTGGCAAAGATGAGATACACCCCCAGTTATCAATGCAATCCGATGGTTCCGCCGTGGCTTGACGGCGCGCTAAAAAAGGCTGTTCACCTCGAAGCGGAACAGCGCTACGAAAAATTGTCAGAGTTTATTTATGATCTGAAAAACCCCAACAAAGCGCTGACTTCTGCCAGCCAGACACCACTGTTGGAGCGTAATCCGCTGTTATTCTGGCGCACACTGAGCTTGCTGTTGCTGATCGGCAATCTCGTGCTGCTGGTTGCACTGTTTAGAACGTAGGGGGCACAGCTTGGAGTATTTTCGTTTTCCCTTCGTGTCCGCGCCTTCTATTGCTTGCGCGCTTGCTTCGTACCGCTAACTCTACAACCTGTTAATGGCGCGTTTTTACGGCTTGGTAAACAAGACATTATGTTGGACTAGAGTGGATGATGGCGTGAGATCTGCCTTGCCCGTTGAGTCCCGCTATTTTTTACCAACCAGCTCAATCTGGTAAGCGTCGGGGTCCTCAACGAAGGCGATAACGGTGGTTCCGCCCTGCATTGGCCCGGCATCGCGAACAACATTGCCGCCGCTTTGTCTGATTTGATCGCAGGCGCTGTAGACATCGTCCACTTCAATGGCGATATGGCCAAAGGCTGTGCCCAGCTCGTAAATTTTACTGTTCCAGTTGTGCGTCAGTTCGATAACCGCCGATTCTGACTCTTCGCCATAGCCGACGAACGCCAGCGTGAATTGTCCCTCTGGATAGTCTTGGCGGCGTAGCAGACGCATCCCCAGCACATCGCAGTAAAATTCGATGGAGCGCTCAAGATCACCGACGCGCAGCATCGTATGCAATATCCGCATGTTCTACATTCCTCTCTAATTACCGGGTTAATTTCAATACGTCTGTTCAATGCAGACGCATTGTATCACCCAGATTCACCAATAAGTTGCTTCAGCACATGAATCTCTACATGGCGATTTGTCTGGCGTCCTTTGCGGGTCCAGTGCTCATCGATATGCTGCTCTTCGCCGTTGCCAGAGAGGCTGAGCATGTTCTCTGAAATACCACGATTGATCAAATAGTTTTTTACAGCCAGTGCCCGATTATCTGAGAGCCGGTAGTTGTAGTTGCGGGTCTGGCGGTGATCCGTGTGGCCATCAATGAATACTCGCTGAATAGTCGGTGTGTTTTTAATGAACGTGCTGATGTTGTTCAAAACTCTCTTTGATGCTTCGCGCAGCTCATATTTATCCACATCAAAATAGACGTTTTTTAGTGTTAAAAACTCGAATTTTGGACGCCGGCTGATGATGTTGTAGCGCTGGGAGACAGCATGATTTTTGTGCTTTTTTGTTATTAGTGGCTCGGTTTTTTTTTCGGCGCTACTTTCGGTCTTTCTGGTGCTCTGTTCAGTATTATTGTCAGCGACTTCACTGGCAGCGGCGCTGGAGACGAGCAGTATCAGTATTAAGGGTAATGTGCGTGTTGGGTTTATCATCGGACGATTTTTGATTGACGGATACAGGTAGGTGGTGTGCGACTTTTTCGCACCTCCAGCTTGGGTTAGTATCGGCGCTTTTTGTTATTGGCTTGAAAGCGGAGGAGGGCGTGATGTCGGAGGCAGAGCAGGGCAGCGATTCAGTTCGTGCGGTGCAGTGGGAGCAAGGCAGATTGAAGTTGTTGGACCAGCGGATATTGCCGTTGCGTCAGACCTATCTCTATTACGATAACGTCGTTGATGTCGCTGAGGCGATTACGCAGATGGTGGTGCGTGGTGCACCGGCAATCGGTATTGCCGCCGCGTATGGGGTGGTAGTGGCGGCGATGCGTCGTATCGAACAGTCACCCGATCACTGGAAAACGGCGATTGAGGCAGATTTGGATCTGCTGGCCCGGTCGCGCCCTACCGCTGTGAATCTGTTTTGGGCATTAGAGAAAATGCGTGAGGCGATCACCGCTTGCGATGACGACCCCTCTAACGCCAGCAGCTTGGCGGATGCGCTGCTGGTGGTTGCCCGTCGCATCCATCAAGAGGATATCGCTGCTTGCCAGCGCATGGGTGAGCTGGGTGCCGAGCTGATCAGCGCTGGCGGTGCGGTGTTGACCCACTGCAATGCTGGCGCACTGGCCACGGGTGGCTACGGGACGGCGCTGGGAGTGGTGCGAGCAGCTTATGCTACGGGCAAGATCGAGCAGGTCTACGCCGATGAGACACGGCCATGGATGCAGGGCGCGCGCCTTACGGCCTGGGAGCTGAACGAAGATGGCATTCCCGTGACGCTGATCGTCGAAGGGGCGGCAGGCCACCTGATGAAGCAGGGCGAAGTGAGCTGGGTGATCACTGGTGCCGACCGCATTGCTGCTAATGGTGATGCCGCGAACAAGATCGGCACCTACAATCTGGCCATCATCGCTCGTCGTCACGGCGTAAAAATGATGGTGGTTGCCCCTACTAGCACGGTGGATATGGCGATCTCTGACGGCGATGCGATCCCGATTGAGATGCGCTCCCCCGACGAAATTCTGCAGCACAATGGTCAGTCCCACGTTGCTGCTGGTGTGTCGGCATGGAATCCCGCTTTTGATGTCACGCCTGCGGCGCTCATCGATGCCATCGTTACAGAGCGTGGTGTGGTGATGGCGCCTGATGCTGAAAAAATGGCGGCGATGATGGCGGCTGGTGGCTGATGTTGTAGCGCGGTGGCGGTGGGCGTTCTGTCTGCCGTAGTTCTATTACTTTGGGTTCGCGGGTGTGTTACTATTCCGCGCTTTGCAAACGCGCTGTCACGGAGCTGTCAGGCGCTTTCGGCGGACAAGCAAAGGATGGCAAGTTTTCGTTTAACTGCCGTTGTCAGCGATTTTTATCGTTGGCAAGGGACAAAGGCTCGGTACTGTTAACCCGTGGATACATTTGCTAAAGAAGTTCTCCCCATCAATATTGAAGAGGAGATGAAGCTGTCGTACATGGAGTACGCGATGAGCGTTATCGTCGGGCGAGCGTTGCCTGATGTGCGCGATGGCCTCAAACCGGTCCATCGGCGTGTTCTGTTTGCCATGCGTGAGCTGGGCAATGAATGGAACAAACCCTATAAAAAATCGGCGCGCGTGGTTGGTGATGTGATTGGTAAATACCACCCGCACGGCGATACTGCGGTCTACGACACCATTGTTCGTATGGCGCAGCCGTTCTCCCTGCGTTATATGTTGATTGATGGTCAGGGTAACTTCGGTTCGGTAGATGGCGACGCGCCAGCGGCGATGCGTTACACCGAAGTGCGCATGGCGCGTATTGCGCACGAAATGTTGCTGGATCTCGACAAAGAGACCGTTGACTTCATCGCCAATTACGATGAGTCGGAGCATGAGCCGACGGTATTGCCCGCGCGGCTGCCGAATCTGCTCATCAATGGTTCTGCCGGTATCGCGGTGGGTATGGCGACCAACATCCCGCCGCACAACATCGTCGAAGTGATCAGTGCCTGTCTGGAACTGATCGAAAATCCCGCTGCGGACATTATGGATTTGATGCGCCATGTGCCTGGCCCTGACTTCCCTACCGGGGCGATCATCAACGGCGCGGCGGGCATCAACAAAGCGTACGCCACCGGGCGCGGCATTATTAAAGTGCGCGCACTGACCCATTTTGAAGAGAGCAAAGACGGTACTCGTCAGGTGATTATTGTCACCGAACTACCCTATCAGGTGAATAAGGCACGGTTGCTCGAAAAGATTGCCGAGCTGGTCAAAGAGAAGAAGCTGACGGGTATCTCCGAACTGCGTGACGAGTCGGATAAAGATGGCATGCGCATGGTGATTGAGCTGCGCCGTGGCGAGAGTGCCGAGGTGATTCTCAATAATCTGTTTCAACATACTCAGCTGCAGACCGCGTTTGGCATCAATATGGTGGCGCTGGTTGATGGCCAGCCGAAACTGATCAACTTGAAGCAGGCACTCGAAGCGTTCCTCCGCCATCGTCGCGAAGTGGTGACGCGGCGTACTATTTTCGAGCTGCGCAAAGCGCGCGAACGAGCGCATGTATTGGAAGGGCTGGCGGTCGCTCTGGAGAGCATCGACGAAATTATCACTTTGATCAAAGCGGCACCCGATCCGGCAACCGCTAAACGCGAGCTGGTGGCCAACGTTTGGCGCCCCGGTGTGGTGGTGGATATGCTTGAGCGCAGCGGCGCTACGGTATCCCGTCCAGAAGAGCTGGCTGAAGAGTTCGGCTTTCACGATGATGGTTATCATCTGTCGCCCAATCAGGCTCAGGCGATTCTCGATCTGCGTCTGCATCGTCTGACCGGTCTTGAAAAAGGCAAGATCCTCGATGAATTCAGAGGGCTGCTGGAGATCATCGGCGAACTGTTGAAAATCCTCGCCAGCGATGCACGCTTGCTGGAGGTGATTCGCGAAGAGCTGGAGCAAATTCGTGACCAGTATGGTGACAAACGGCGTACGGTGATTCTGCAGGATCACCTCAACCTCAGTCTGGAAGATCTCATCACCGAAGAGGATGTGGTGGTGACACTCTCTCATGCCGGTTATGTCAAAGCGCAGCCGGTGACAGCTTACAGTGCGCAGCGCCGTGGTGGTCGGGGTAAATCCGCCACCAACATGAAAGAAGAGGATTTCATCGATAAGCTGTTTGTGGCCAGCACGCACGACACGATTCTCTGCTTCTCCAGCCGTGGCAAAGTCTACTGGATGAAGGTCTACGAGCTGCCGCAGGCGAGCCGCCTCTCTCGCGGTAAACCGATCGTCAACATGTTGCCGCTGGAAGAGGGCGAGCGTATCAATGCGGTGTTGCCAGTGCGTCAGTTTGAAGAGGATAAATATGTCTTCATGGCCACTGCCAGTGGCACGGTGAAAAAGACGCCGCTTAAAGATTTTTCAAGACCGCGCGCCAACGGCATTATCGCACTGGAGTTGCGTGATGATGACTGTTTGATCGGTGTCGAGATCACTGACGGTCATCGTGATGTGATGCTGTTTACCAGCGCCGGTAAAGTGGTGCGTTTCAATGAGGAGCGCGTGCGCTCAATGGGACGTACTGCACGCGGCGTGCGTGGTATTCGCTTGAGCGAGAAGCAGCGGTTGATATCGCTGTTGATTGCTGCGCCGGGTTATGTGCTGACTGCCACTGAGCGTGGCTTCGGCAAATGTACCGCCATTGATGAGTACCCTAGTCATGGGCGTGGCGGGCAGGGCGTGATCTCGATTCAGACATCAGAGCGCAACGGCAGTGTGGTCGGTGCCGAGCTGGTAACCGAGAAAGACGAAGTGATGCTGGTGACCGATGGCGGCACGCTGGTCAGAACACCTGTTGCTGATATTTCAGTGGTCGGGCGCAATACTCAAGGCGTGACCCTGATTCGTCTGTCCAAAAAAGAGAAGCTGGTCAGTATCGAAAAAGTGGACGCATTGGAAGGTGTCGATGATGCCGTCAGCGTTGAGGGCGTCGAAGGTGCTGAAGAGAGTCCCGCTGCGTCGCAGGGCGGTGCAGATAACGAACACAACGATAGTAACGAAACCGAGGAGTAACAAGCACGATGTCGCGGGTCTATAATTTCAGTGCCGGTCCGGCCATGTTGCCGCAAGAAGTTCTACAACAAGCGCAGCAGGAGATGAGTGACTGGCAGGGCAGTGGCATGTCGGTGATGGAGATGAGCCATCGCAGCAAGGAGTTTATCTCGATTGCCACCCAGGCAGAGGCTGATCTGCGCGAGCTGTTGGCGATTCCTGCTAACTACAAAGTGCTGTTTTTGCAAGGTGGTGCCAGCAGTCAATTTGCTATGGCACCGTTAAATCTGCTGTGCGGTAAAACCAGCGCCGACTATTTTAATACCGGCATGTGGTCGAAAAAAGCGATTGCCGAGGGCAAGCGCTACTGTACAGTTAATATTGTGGCCAGCGCTGAAGCCGCGAAATTTACCACGGTGCCGGAGGTTGATGAATGGCAGCTGCATCGCGATGCCGCCTACGTGCACTACACGCCCAATGAGACCATTGGCGGTGTTGAGTTTGCCGATATCCCTGATGTTGGTGATGTGCCTCTGGTGGCGGATATGTCGTCAACGTTGCTATCACGCCCCCTTGATGTCTCTAAATATGGGGTGATCTACGCGGGCGCGCAGAAGAATATCGGCCCTTCCGGGATGACGGTGGTGATTGTGCGTGACGATCTGCTTGTTCATGCCGGTGCAGAAACCCCGGCCATGTTTAACTATAAAACCCATGCCGATGCGGAGTCGATGTACAACACGCCGCCGACCTATACATGGTATCTGGCCGGCCTGGTTTTTCAGTGGCTGAAGAGAAACGGTGGCTTGAGTGCCATGGCGGCGCTCAATAAGCGCAAGGCAGACAAACTGTATGCGGCTATTGATGGCTCCGACTTTTACAACAATCCTGTCACTCCGCGCTATCGTTCGTGGATGAATGTACCGTTCACGCTGGCCGATGCGGAGCTGGACGGCGCGTTCCTGGCAGCCGCAAAAGAGGCCAATTTGTTGACATTGAAGGGCCACCGCTCTGTGGGCGGTATGCGTGCCAGCATCTATAACGCGATGCCCGAGGCGGGAATCGATACGCTGGTCGAGGTGATGGCTGACTTTGAGCGCAGTCGTGGTTAGTGGCGGCGCGCCAAACCTCTTTCAATGTAAATCTTTTTGTGAGCAGAAAAAAGGCTGTTAACGGAGTACGAATGCACAAAATACTGACACTGAATAATATCTCCGTTGCGGGTCTGGAGCGGTTGCCGCGAGACAGCTACGAAGTTGCTTCCGAGATTCAGCATCCAGATGCCATCTTGCTGCGCTCCTTTAAGATGCACGGCATGGAGATCCCTTCGACCTTGAAGGCGATTGGTCGTGCCGGGGCCGGTGTTAACAATATCCCTGTGGACGAGATGAGTGAGCGTGGTATTGCGGTGTTTAATGCGCCGGGTGCCAACGCCAACGCGGTCAAAGAGTTGGTCATCGCAGGCATGCTGCTCGCTTGCCGCAATATTTGCCAAGGTTGGGAGTATGCCCGTGAGCTCGAAGGTGACGACTCAACCATTCACAAAGCGGTGGAGTCAGGCAAGAAAAATTTTGTAGGTTATGAGCTGCCGGGCCGTACGTTGGGTGTTATCGGCTTGGGTGCCATCGGTATTCAGGTGGCCAATACCGCGCTGAAGTTAGGCATGAAGGTGATCGGCTATGATCCGTCGATTACGGTGCAGGGTGCGTGGAAGCTCTCATCCGAGGTTGAGCAGGCGACTAGTGTTGATGACCTCTGTTCCAAGGTGGATTTTCTCTCATTTCATGTGCCGCTGATCGATGCCACGCGCGGCATGCTGAGTACCGAACGGTTGCAGGTCATGAAAGATGGCGTGGTTATCCTCAACTTTTCCCGCGACGGCATTGTCGACGATGCTGCGTTGTGCGCGGCTATTGAGCGCGACAAGGTGTATGCCTATGTTTGTGACTTCCCCAGTAATCTGCTGAAAAATCATGACCGGGTCATTACGCTGCCTCATCTGGGTGCTTCTACCGCAGAAGCGGAGGATAACTGCGCCATCATGGTTGCAGACCAGGTGAGTGATTACCTCGAAAACGGTAATGTGCTTAACTCTGTTAATTTTCCGGATATGAATATGCCGCGCACTGATGGTGTACGTATGGCCATTGTGCATCGCAACATTCCCAATATGGTGGCACAGATCTCAACTGCCATGGGCTGCTGTAATCTGAATATCGTTGATATGCTCAACAAATCGCGTGACGATCTGGCTTATACCTTGGCGGATCTCTGTGGTGACGATGTGGATGGCGCGGTGAGCACGATTAAAGCTATCGATGGCGTACTGTCGGTTCGGGTTATATAAGTTAAGTGCTGGATTAACGGGTTTGAGTGATAAATTACAGCAGGTCCGCGGGCGCATTGATGCGCTGGATGATCAGATCCAGTCACTGATTAGCGAGCGCGCCCGTTGCGCTGTGGAAGTGGCGCAGATCAAGCACGATGCAGGTGATGATGCACAGTTTTACCGCCCCGAGCGCGAGGCCCAGGTGTTGCGTCGTATACAGGCGCAGAACCAGGGGCCGTTGGCAGATGATGAGATCGCTCGTCTGTTCCGTGAAATTATGTCAGCCTGTCTGGCGCTGGAGCAGCCGTTAAAAGTTGCGGTGCTGGGACCGGAGGGGACGTTTACCCACGCTGCTGCGCTGAAGCATTTTGGCCACTCTGTGCGTGTTCTCCCCGAGAAAAATATTGAAGCGATTTTTCGCGCAGTAGAGTCTGGCGCTGCGCAGTACGGCGTTGTGCCGGTTGAAAACTCCACGGAGGGCGCAGTCAATCGTAGCCTCGATCTGTTCGTTGGCTCGCCGCTGCAGATCTGTGGTGAGGTGAAGCTGCGTATTCGCTGCCATCTGCTCGGCGATAGTGAAAAAGATCTGGCGGCAGTGACACATGTGTATGCCCACGAGCAGTTGTTGGCGCAGTGTCGTGGCTGGCTTGCGGCTCACCTGCCCAATGCTGCTCAAGTTGCAGTGAGCAGCAATGCCGAGGCTGCGCGACAGATCAAAGGCAGTGCTCATGCAGTCGCGATTGCCGGAGAGATGGCCGTGCAGCGTTACGCGCTTAAAGTGCTGGCAGAAAGCATTGAAGACGAGGCGCAGAACACCACTCGCTTCGCCATCATCGGGGAGCAGGGGACTCACGCCAGCGGGTGTGATAAAACGTCGTTGCTGCTCTCCGCGCCCAATCGTCCTGGTGCGCTCTCCCGACTGCTGCGGCCGTTTGAGCGCTGCGGTATCTCTTTGACCCGGATTGAGTCCCGCCCATCGCGTCGCGAGCGTTGGGACTATCTGTTTTTCATCGATATTGCCGGTCATGTTGATGATGCCAAAGTTGCGGAGGCGTTGGCTGAACTTGGTAAAGAGTCGGTGATGGTCAAGGTGCTGGGTTCATATCCGTGTGCAGTGTTGTAGCTGTTTTTGCGCGTAATGGGACAGGCTTCGCTTCATGTTTTTCTCACCTGCGGTGATTTCCTAACTAAATATTTGTGGTTTGACTGAATGATTATTGTGATGAAGCACGACGCCAGCGGAGCGCTGGTGGACGCGGTAAAAGAGAAGCTGATCGCGATGGATATGCGTACCAATATATCCCGTGGTACCAACCGTATCGTTGTTGGTGCGATCGGTGATGTGCAGTATGTCGATATAAAAGTACTCGAAGCACTGCCCGGCGTCGAAAGTGTTGTACGCGTCGCCAAACCACATAAAATTGTCGCCAGAGAGTCCCACTCTGGTGATACGATCGTCAACGTTGGTGGTGTTGAAATTGGCGGTAATACCGTGCAGGTTATCGCTGGCCCCTGCTCTGTTGAGACGCAAGAGCAGATGGATAGCGCTGCGCAAGCGGTGGTTGCTGCCGGTTGCCGTCTGATGCGTGGCGGCGCCTTCAAACCACGCACCAGTCCCTACTCTTTTCAGGGGTTGGGTGTCGAGGGGTTGGAGCTGTTTCAGAACGCTGCACGCAAGCAGGGGCTGCCCATTGTCTCCGAGCTGATGGATGTGCGCATGCTGGATGCTTTTCTTGAGCACAAGGTCGATGTGATCCAGATCGGCACGCGCAACATGCAGAACTTTGACCTGCTCAAAGAGGTCGGTGGCATTCAGACGCCGGTGATTCTCAAGCGCGGTATGTCGGCGACGATTGCGGAGTGGTTGATGTCTGCGGAATATATCGCGGCTCGCGGCAATCACAACATCATCTTTTGCGAACGTGGCGTGCGCAGCTTTGAAACGGCCTATCGCAATGTGCTGGATGTGACTGCGATTCCAGTGCTCAAACGCGAGACGCACTTGCCGGTGATCGTTGATCCCAGCCATGCTGGTGGTAAGGCGTGGATGGTGCCTGCGTTGTCGAGGGCCGCAGTGGCGGCGGGTGCTGATGGACTGTTGGTCGAGATGCATCCGACACCTGCAGAGGCCTGGTGTGACGCTGATCAGGCGCTCTCCCCCGATGAACTCAACGATCTGATGGCCGAGCTGAAAGGCATCGCTCAGGTGATTGGCCGCACACTGTAGCATGCTGGGTTGATGACGGTGAGCGCGCTAAGCATAAAGAAAAGCGACAACTGTTCGGTCGATACGCTCTGCATCATTGGCGTCGGTTTGATCGGTGGTTCGCTGGCGCGTGGATTAAAATCAGTCGGTTTCTGTCGGCAGGTGGTGGGTTATTCGCGGCAGCCGCAGGCGCTGCGTGATGCACTGGAGCTTGGTGCAATCGACCGTGCGGCCAGTGATGTCGGCGATGCGGTGAGTGGCGCCGATCTGGTCGTGGTTGCGGTGCCCGTGGGCGCGATGGAGGCGATCTTTCGGCAGATCAACGGATATTTGGCCGCGCATACTGTCGTGACCGATGTGGGCAGCACTAAAGGCAGTGTTGTTAACGCGGCGCGGGCCGCCTTTGGCGAACTGCCGTCTCATCTGGTACCTGCGCACCCCATTGCCGGCGCAGAGAAGAGTGGTGTCAAACACTCCCAGATTGCGCTCTTTGAGGGGCACAACGTGATTATGACCCCGCTTGCCGAAACAGAGCCCGACGCAGTGGCGCTGGTTCGTGCCATGTGGCAGAGCGTTGGTGCTCGGGTCAGCGAGATGAGCGTTGCGGATCACGACAGCATCCTCGCTGCCACGAGCCATCTGCCGCATCTGCTGGCCTATCTGTTGGTGGGCACGCTGTCGCGTATGGATCAAAGCGAGGCGATTTTCGATTACGCAGCGGGTGGCTTTCGCGATTTTACCCGTATCGCATCCAGTGATCCGGTGATGTGGCGGGATATCAGCCTCGCTAATCGCGATGCGATCATTGCCGTTGCCGAGCGCTTTGAAGGTGAACTGACACGATTGAAGGCGGCGATCCGTGATGAGGATGCCGCTTACGTCGAGAATTTGTACAGCGCCGCCAAGGCGGCGCGTGATCGATCCATTCTGAAGTCTGACCAATGAGCACAACAGTAAAGCGTTTTCTCCTTGAACCCGGTGGCTGTCTGCGCGGGCGTATTCGCGTGCCCGGTGATAAATCCATTTCACACCGCTCCATCATGTTGGGCTCCATCGCTGAAGGATGCACTGAAGTGAGTGGCTTTTTAGAGGGCGAAGACGCGCTGGCTACATTGCGCGCATTTCGTGACATGGGTGTGGTTATCGATGGCCCGGAGCGGGGCCGGGTGACGGTACACGGCGTTGGATTGCATGGGCTTAAAGCGCCGCTTGACGTGCTCAATCTGGGTAATTCGGGCACCTCCATGCGCTTGATGTCAGGGCTGCTGGCGGCACAATCTTTTGATGTCACGATGTGTGGTGATTCATCGTTGTCGAAGCGACCCATGCGCCGTGTCACCGAGCCACTGGCGCAGATGGGGGCGTTGATCGACACCAGCGCCGATGGTACGCCACCGCTGAAAATTCACGGTGGTCGCGCTTTAGTCGGCATTGAATACACCATGCCTGTTGCCAGCGCGCAGCTGAAATCTGCGCTGCTATTGGCCGGACTATACGCTGCGGGAACCACATCGATAACGGAGCCTGCACTGACGCGCGACCACACCGAGCGCATGTTGCGTGGTTTTGGCTATGCAGTAACAACCGATGGCTCCACGGCATCCCTCAAGGGTGGCGGTACGCTCAAGGGGTGCGCGATTGATGTGCCTGCTGACATTTCATCCGCTGCTTTTTTTCTGGTGGCAGCCTCGATTGCTGAGGGTTCCGATTTGCTGCTGGAGCATGTGGGCGTGAATCCCAGCCGTACCGGCGTCATCGATATTTTGCGCATGATGGGCGCCGATATTGTGCTGCTCAACGAGCGCGATGTTGGTGGTGAGCCGGTGGCCGATATCCGCGTGCGTTCGGCACCGCTGAAGGGGGTCGAGATTCCTGGCGAAGCCGTGCCCAGGGCGATTGATGAATTTCCGGTGCTGTTTGTTGCCGCCGCTTGTGCAGAGGGGCAGACCGTGTTGACCGGCGCCGCAGAGCTGCGTGTGAAAGAGAGCGATCGCATTCAAGCGATGGCCGATGGCCTGATTGCGCTGGGTGTCGATGCACAGCCGACCGAAGACGGTATGGTGATTCGTGGCGGCGCGCTGGGTGGCGGCACGGTAGAGAGCCATGACGACCACCGCATTGCGATGGCTTTCGCTGTCGCAGCGCTACGGGCTGACAGTGCGATTACGGTGCGCGATTGTGCCAACGTCAATACATCGTTCCCCGGTTTTGTTGCATTGGCCCGGGAGTGTGGCTTGAGAATTAGCGATGGCGGCTGATAAGCAGGTGCCGGTGATTGCCATTGATGGTCCCAGTGGGTCAGGTAAAGGGACTGTTAGCCGTATTCTGGCGCAGAAGCTGGGGTGGCACTACCTTGACAGTGGCGCGTTGTACCGGCTGGTTGCATATGCCGCCGTTAACGCTGGAACTGCGCTGGACTCTGAAGCTGCACTGGCTGCTATTGCATCGTCTATGGCGGTGGTTTTTGACCAGAGCGATGGCAGGGTGCTCCTTAATGGTCGGGATGTCAGCGACGATATTCGCAGCGAGTCGTGTGGTAACGGTGCATCCCAAGTGGCCGCGCTGCCAGCGGTTCGACAGGCGTTGCTGCAGTGGCAACGAGCCTGTCGTCGCGCGCCGGGGCTGGTTGGCGATGGACGCGACATGGGCAGCGTGGTCTTCATCGATGCGCAGCTGAAAATATTTCTTACCGCCAGCGCCGAGGAGCGCGCGAGGCGGCGCTATAAGCAGTTGAAAGAAAAGGGGGTGAATGTTAGTCTTGGCCCGATTTTGCAGGGCATCGAGGCGCGCGACTTGCGGGACAGTCAACGCAAGACGGCGCCGCTGGTTGCAGCTGCGGATGCTGTCGTGCTGGATACGACAGCGATGTCTGTTGATGCCGTTATCAGTGAGATCGAGGCCCGTTGGGCCGCTGTTGGCTAGGTTTTGACGAACCGGGGCTTCCGCACATGCGGTGGTCGCTATGCTTATATCATTTGTTGCTTGTACAGCGTTGGCATTCGTGAAAGCGGAGGTTACCGCGTGGTATGGAGCAACAAGAGGTAGGGGCGTCTGTTTGGGGGGATTTTCTCAGGCAGGCTTTTTTTAACTAACCTGCGGTTTATCCGCAAACAACCAGATAGGGATTCTCCAGGCAGATGGGGGATTAAAGGTCATCCAATGAGCGAGAGCTTTGCACAATTATTTGAAGAGAGTCAAGTAGAAGAACGTATGCGTCCCGGTTCCATCGTGACGGGTATCGTTGTTGAAGTAAAACCCGATGTTGTCATCGTTAATGCGGGCCTCAAGTCGGAAGGTGTGATTCCGATTGAGCAATTTTATGACGATGAGGGTGTCTCTCAGGTCGCTGTTGGAGACTGTATTGATGTTGCGCTGGAGGCTCTGGAAGATGGCTTCGGCGAAACCCGTTTGTCGCGCGAAAAAGCCAAACGCCACCAGGCGTGGACCGAGCTTGAGAAAGCGCTTGAAGCCGAAGAGACCGTCAAAGGTGTTCTTACTGGCAAAGTTAAAGGTGGCTTTACTGTTGATTTGGGGCCGATCCGTGCCTTCCTGCCGGGCTCTCTGGTTGATGTTCGCCCGCTGCGTGATATTACCCATCTCGAAGGAAAAGAGCTCGAATTCAAGGTTATCAAGATCGATCGCAAGCGCAACAATGTTGTTGTTTCACGTCGCGCGGTTGTTGAGAAAGAGAGTTTTGCAGAGCGCCAAAACTTGCTGGACAACCTGCAAGAGGGCGACGTTATTAAGGGTTACGTTAAGAACCTCACCGACTATGGCGCATTCGTTGACCTTGGTGGTGTTGATGGATTGCTGCATATCACAGACATGGCGTGGAAGCGCGTCAAGCAGCCTTCTGAGATCGTCAATGTTGGTGACGAGATTTCAGTCAAGGTATTGAAATACGACAAAGAGCGCACCCGCGTTTCGCTGGGCCTCAAACAGATGGGTGAAGATCCGTGGGTCGATCTGTCACGCCGCTACCCAGTGAGTAGCCGTCTGTTTGGTAAGGTGACCAACATTACCGATTACGGCTGTTTTGTCGAGATTGAGAATGGCATTGAAGGTCTGGTGCATGTCTCCGAAATGGATTGGACCAATAAAAACGTCAACCCTTCCAAAATGCTGCACCTTGATCAAGAGGTCGAGGTGATGGTGCTGGATATTGACGAAGAGCGCCGTCGTGTCTCTCTGGGCATCAAGCACTGCATACCCAATCCATGGGATGAGTTTGCTGCGACTCACAATAAGAATGACAAGGTTACAGGTAACATCAAATCGATTACTGACTTTGGTGTCTTTGTCGGCCTTGATGGATGCATCGATGGCTTGATTCATCTGTCGGATATCTCTTGGGATATGCCTGGCGAAGAGGCTATTCGCAACTACAAGAAGGGCGATGAGATCGAAGCGGTTGTTTTGGCTATTGATCCCGAGCGCGAACGTATCTCTTTGGGTATTAAACAGCTTGAAAAAGACCCCTTCTCTGGCTATGTTGCTGAACATGCCAAGGGCACCATTGTTAAGGGAACGGTGGGCGAGGTTGATGCTAAGGGTGCTATTATCCATCTTGAAGGTGCTGCTGAGGGCTATTTGCGTGCCTCAGAGCTATCTCGCGACCGGGTGGAAGATGCACGTACCGTGCTGAACACAGGGGATGAGATCGAAGCCAAGTTTATGGGTGTGGATCGGAAGAACAGGACCATTAGCCTCTCTTTGAAAGCGAAAGAGATGGGGGATGAGGCTGCCGCACTGGATGATTACAATCGCATGGCATCCAATGGTGGCAACGCGACGCTGGGCGACATTCTGAAGGAGCAGATGCGCTCTCAGGGAGAGTAACTTTCTCTCGATTGCGCGGATTCTCGTTGACTGCGGGTTGAGGCTGCCGGTGGTAGCCTCAACCTCGTGGTTCTGTTTTTTGTGTTGATGGATGGTCTCTGTTGAGCGGTATCCAAGACTTTTTTGGGGTTACTTTTCGAGGTTGTTGCAGGCTGTGTGTTGGGGGAATATGAAAAGATGACCAAGTCGGATTTGATTGAGATACTGGCGCAGAGGCAGAATCAGCTCTCCAGTAAGGACGTGGAGTTTGCTGTCAAGAATGTGATTGAGCAGATGTCGCAGGCTTTGGCAAATGGGGAGAGGATTGAGATCCGCGGCTTTGGCAGCTTTTCGTTGCACTATCGACCACCTCGGGTAGGTCGAAACCCCAAAACCGGCGAATCTGTTGAACTGACCGGGAAGCACGTTCCGCACTTTAAGGCGGGCAAGGAGCTGCGTGAGCGTGTCAACAACGGGTTGCACATTAGTATTGATGAGTAGGTAGTACTTAAAGCAGGCGTAAAAGAGTCAACGGGCTCCAGCTGAAAAGCTGAAAAAAAATGATGGGTGGTTTCCATTGTGCTGCATACAATGGGAGCGCCTATATAACGACTAATAGATGTTGGGGAGGCAGCATGGCTCGTTTATATAACGTTTTTATTTTGGTTTTTATCTTGGCGGTTTTAATCGCCTACACAGCGTTTGCATCGCACAATACTGCTGTTGTGGAGTTCGATTACTATTTTGGCACGATGCGAACGCCTCTCTATCTGCTGTTGACGGGCACACTGGTTATCGGTGCTCTGTTGAGCATGCTTGCTGTTTCCGGTCCGATGATGTGTTTGAAGGTTAAGTTGTCGCGGATGACCAAAAAAGCTAAAGCTGCATTTTAGCGCAAGCGACTTGAGGCGGGTTATCTAACCCGCCCTTAAATGTTTTATACGGCGAAAACTGGGCCAGAGGTTGGTCTGGTTTTCGCCTTTTTGGTTTGAATTTGATTCATTTCGAACCGACTCTCTTCTCTCCTTGATTTCTGCGTAGCTTTGCCGGGCTTGTTTGGCAATATTGTCGTGCTAGACAAGATGCAAAATCCTCGCTTCTTCTTTCTCGATGCCCGCCATGGGCGTTGCTGTACTTGCTGACCGCAGCTCCCTTCCTAATACTAATAGTCTAGCTGGATCAGCTTGCCTCTTTGCATCTGTCACTCAAATAGCTGCAACAGCATTACAAAACTGTAATGCGTCCGTCACCTGAATGACAGCGTGTTTCGACTATCTTTTTGCATATAGATGATTTGGCGTCGCATGTAGCGAGTGCGTCATGTCGATGGTCACGCTATGAAATGAGCGCTCGCTCTCTAAATTAAAGGAGCATTAAATGCCTGAAATTATCCCCAATTTGCATCCGATTTTTGTTCACTTCACTGTCGCGTTGTTGTCATTGGCTGTGGGGCTCTATGTGGTGGTGCCATTTGTTAAATCCCCTTTGAAAGAGCAGTGGCAAACGGTTGCTCGTTGGGCACTGTGGTTTGGTGCCGGTATTACCATTATTACCGGTTTTGCCGGGCTCTACGCCTACAACACGGTCGCCCACGACACCCCGTCTCACCTGGCGATGACCGATCATCGAAACTGGGCTGTCGTCGCCATTGCACTGTTTCTGGCGCTGGCGGTCTGGTCCATCATTTGGGCACGCAAGGGCAAGGTTCTAGGTGCTGTTTTTGTGGTATGCATGGTTATTGCTGGCACTGTTTTGGCCTCTACCGCATGGCGTGGTGGGGAGGTGGTCTACCGCTATGGCTTAGGTGTGATGTCGCTGCCGAAGGCAGAAGGTGAGGGGCATAGCCACTCGCATGGCGATGGTGGCGGCCACGATCATGCTGGCAGCGGTAGTGTGGATAGTGGCCAAAACAGTGCCGGTAGTGATGCGGATATGGATTTTAGTGGCATGGACGAGATGATGAATGACGATGGCCATGATCACGCACATTGAAAATGTTGGTATCTACCAGGAGTGCGGCGCTGCCTCCTAGCGGCCGCCGTGTTGAGAACTGTTGTTCGTGTGAGCATAGGAGGAGGTTGTGATGCCAGATGAGATTATGAGTACGATGCATGAGACGGGAATGCCAGGCAGTCATCACTGGCTCTTTTGGGTCGTGGTGGTGGCGGTGTTTGCACTGTTGTTCTTTTTGGTTTGGTGGTTTGGTATACGCGGTAAGCGCTCCTGAAAAAAGTGTTGACCTGTGTGCAGCACCTGGGACTTACACTCAGTATGACGTTACAACAAAACGATGGGTGAAGATGATGTTAACGGTCGGTGAGCTGTCAAAAACCACACAGGCAACGGCGGATGCGATACGTCACTATGTACGTATTGGACTGTTAACGCCGACGCGTAACCCAGACAATGGTTATAAACTCTTCGATTGCGACGACATAAAAAGAGTGAAGTTTATTCGTCGAGCCAAGGGGCTTGGTTTCTCGTTGAGTGATATCCAGACTATTTTCGACCACAGCAACAATGGGCGATCGCCCTGTCCGGTAGTGCGCAACATCATCAGTCAGCGTATTGATGAAAACAGGGCCAGGCTGGCTGAACTTAATGCGCTGCAACAACGCATGGACGACGCCCTGGATAGATGGAAGTCGATGCCCGATGGTGAGCCGGATGGTGAGGCGATATGTCATTTGATCGAGTCGATAAATTGAATAATTAATGGAGACAAAGCATGAAAACCGATCCGGTTTGCGGCATGAAAGTGGCGGAGGGCAAGGGGTATCACGCAGATCATCATGGCGAGAGCTACCACTTTTGCAGCGAGAAGTGTCTGCATAAATTCGAGGCCAATCCTGCTCAATATGTGCAAAGCGAGTCGCTGAGCGATCCAGTGTGCGGCATGACGGTCAGCGCAGAGTCGCCACACCACACTGAACACGAAGGCGAGATGCACTACTTTTGCAGTGAGGGTTGTTTGAGTAAATTTATCGCATCGCCGAAACAGTATGTGACGAAAGAGCAGGATGAAGAAAAAGGTAGCTGCTGTGCTGGCAAACATCACGACCATCACGCGGTGAAAACATCAAACCAGACGGTAGATGAGTCGGCGATTTACACCTGCCCGATGCACCCTGAAGTCGAACAACAAGGTCCTGGCAGTTGTCCTAAGTGCGGTATGGCGCTTGAGCTGAAAGATATCCCGCTATCCACGACAAAAACCGAATATACCTGTCCCATGCATCCTGAGATTGTGCAGGACCACCCCGGTAGTTGCCCTAAATGCGGCATGGCGCTGGAGGCTGTCACGGTAGAGGCGCAAGAAGATAGTAGCGAGCTTGATGACATGACGCGCCGTTTTTGGGTGAGCGCGATCTTGGCAATACCGGTGTTTTTCAGCGCCATGGCGGCGGAGTTTTGGCCCGCCGCGATCAATGGACTGATCGAACCAGTAACCCGGCAATGGGTTGAACTCGTGTTGTCCGCCCCCGTCGTATGGTGGGGCGGTTGGGTATTCTTCCAACGTGGTTGGCAGTCGATCGTTACCCGTCATCTCAATATGTTCACGTTGATTGCGATTGGCGTTGGTATTGCCTGGATCTATAGCTTGATTGCGGTGCTGCTGCCGGGCATTTTTCCACCAGAAGTATTCAGTGAGGCAGGTGTGGTACCGGTCTATTTTGAAGCCGCTGCAGTGATTACCGCACTGGTTTTATTGGGGCAGGTCATGGAGCTGCGTGCGCGCAGTCAGACCAATGCTGCGATCAAGCTGCTGCTGGGTTTGGCACCAAAAACAGCACGCATTGTTCGTGAAGATGGTACAGAGGAGGATATCCCTCTCGAGCATGTGCAACCCGGCGATCAGTTGCGTGTTCGTCCCGGTGAGAAGGTGCCAGTGGATGGTCAAGTAATTGATGGTGAGAGTAACGTTGATGAGTCGATGGTGACGGGCGAACCTATTCCTGTTGCCAAGGTGGCCGGTGAGAAGCTGATCGGTGCGACCGTGAATGGCACCGGTGGTCTGCTGATGCGCGCCGAAAAAGTGGGTGCGGATACCTTGTTGTCACAGATCGTGAAAATGGTGGCTGAAGCACAGCGCTCGCGTGCACCCATACAAAAGTTAGTGGATGTCGTTGCAGGCTACTTCGTTCCGACGGTCATGATTATTGCTGCCATCACTTTTTTAATCTGGACTTTTTTCGGGCCGGAACCCGCCATCGCCTACGCCATTATCAATGCAGTTGCTGTATTAATCATCGCCTGCCCCTGTGCACTCGGTTTGGCGACGCCGATGTCGATCATGGTAGGTACAGGAAAGGGCGCGATGATGGGGGTGTTGATTAAAAATGCCGAAGCGTTGGAGATCATGCAGAAGGTGGATACTCTGGTTGTGGATAAAACCGGCACGTTGACCGAAGGCAAACCCAAGCTGGTCTCTGTCTTTGCCAATGCGGGTTTTGAGGAAAACGACAACCTGCGTCTGGCGGCCAGCCTGGAGCGGGCCAGTGAACATCCCCTTGCCGAAGCAATCGTGCAGGGTGCCGAAGCGCGTGGCGTCGAGTTGGCGCAGGCGGATAACTTTCAGTCGGTGACGGGTAAAGGTGTAACCGGTGTGGTGGATGGCCGTGAAGTGGCACTGGGTAATCTTAAATTATTGCAGAGTCTAGACATTGATGCAGGTGACCTGCCGAAACAGGCGGACACTCAGCGCGCAGAGGGTCAGACCGTGATGTTGCTGGCGGTGGATGGCAAAGCGGCGGGGCTGATTGGCGTTGCCGATCCGATCAAAGAGAGCACGCCTGAAGCGATTCGCGATCTGCATAGCGAAGGTATTCGTGTGGTGATGCTCACGGGCGACAGTCGTAAGACCGCCGAAGCGGTGGCCGCCAAACTCGATATTGATCAGGTTCAGGCCGAGGTTCTGCCTGAAGAGAAAGCTGAAGTTGTCAAACAGCTTCAGGCCGATGGCCATATCGTTGCGATGGCCGGTGATGGAATTAATGATGCTCCAGCTTTGGCACAGGCGCATGTCGGTGTGGCGATGGGTACCGGCACCGATGTTGCGATGGAGAGTGCTGGAGTGACGCTGGTCAAGGGTGATTTGCGTGGCATTGTACGAGCGCGCCGTCTGAGCCGTGCCACCATGCGCAATATTCGCCAAAACCTCTTTTTCGCTTTTATCTACAACGCAGCGGGCGTACCGATCGCGGCGGGTGTGCTCTATCCATTTTTTGGATTGCTACTCTCCCCGATGATCGCTGCAGCAGCGATGAGCTTCAGTTCGGTGTCGGTGATTACCAATGCCCTCAGGCTAAGAGGTGTGAAACTGTAGGGTGCGCATAGCGCACCCTACGAGAATTTTTCTAAATAAAGGAGAGTGTTGAATCGTGCATGGTGAAGTCGAATATGCCTACGGCATGTGGGTGGTGGCAGCGTTTAATGTTGGCATCTTCCTCTTTTTTATCCTCAGTTTTCTCAAGCCGCGTGGTGGTCAGGAGTGGCGCAGTATGGGGGTGGTCGCTGCCTTTTTAGTGGCACTTTTTGCCGAGATGTATGGTTTTCCACTGACCATCTACTTGCTCACAGGTTGGTTGGGTGATGCCTATCCGGTGTTGCAGCCTTACGGGCACAAGTTTGGTCATCTGTGGGTGGTGGTGTTCGGTGGCTCAACCCTGGCGTGGGTGATGGTGATGGGCTTGAGTCTGGTGTTTATGATCATGGGATACATGTTGCTGTCAGATGGTTGGACGCAGATTCACGCCGCTCGCGGCAAACTGGTTACCGATGGCATCTACGCCTACGCTCGTCATCCACAATACACTGGGTTGTTTCTCGTCATTATCGGGTTTTTGGTGCAGTGGCCGACACTGCTCACCGTGCTGATGGCGCCCATTATGCTCTACGCCTATGTACATCTGGCTAAGATTGAAGAGCGCCGCGCCGAGGCTGAGTTTGGTGAGGCATACACGGAGTACGCACGTAAAACGCCAGCTTTTTTCCCACCACTCAATCAGTGGAAGGCATTTCTAACGGTTGATGTGGAAGATGAAGAAGAGAAGCGGTGACGGGTGTTTGATTGCTGTTTCAGGAGGTGATGTATGGAGGGCTTAATCTCATTTTTACTCTTTGCCGCGCTGTTTTATTTCATGATGCGCTATGGCTGCGGCGCGCACATGATGCATGGTCATGGTGGTCACGGGAAACATAGTGTTGATGAAGCGCGCGGTACCGTGAAGGGTAAATCGGTTGACCCGGTGTGTGGCATGGAGGTTGAGCCTGACGAAGGCTACGCCAAAATGCACAATGGTCAGGAGTACCGTTTTTGTAGTTCTGGTTGTTTGAGTAACTTTGATCGTGATCCTGAGCGTTATCTGAAAAACGAGTGGAAAAAAGAGGACGATGAAGGAGGGCTTCAATGAAACAGGGTATTTCATTTTGGGGGGTCGGGCACGCCACAAGCTTTTTGTTGGCGATCAGTTTTGCGCTCTGCGTTATTTTTGACCTGTTTTTCCCTGATCATGCCATGTATGAGACTTGGCAAAAGCTGTTGCCAGGGTTCGAGTGGTTGAGTTGGAAAAGCTTTTTTCTGGGTTTGGTCGAGGCCTATGGCTACGGCTGGTATTTCGCTTTGATTTGGGTGCCGATCTACAACTTCGTGGTGCTTCGTAATCAGAAGGGAGCACGTTAGTGGATAAAAAATGCATCTGCCAAGAGACTCAGCGCCATTTTCTCAATCGGGCGTTTGAGCGCCTAAAACTAAAGGGCTCACAGCGTGAGCTGTTGTTGTCATCGTTTCGTGAGACACGGATTACGGTGCCGGTGACGTTACGTCACAATGGTGAAAACAGACTGCATACCTTTCAAGGTTATCGTGTACAGCATAACCATGCGCGTGGGCCTTTTAAGGGTGGGTTGCGTTTTCATCCTGACGTTAACATGGGCGAGATTCGCGCGTTGGCGCAGTTGATGACCTGGAAGACGGCGCTGGTCGATATCCCTTTTGGTGGTGCCAAAGGTGGCGTTGCCGTTGACCCACGACAGCTGAACGAGACCGAACTCGAAGAGCTCTCCAAGCGCTTTTGTCAAAAAATGGCACCGATCATCGGTGTGTACGACGACATCCCTGCGCCCGACATCGGTACCAATCCGCAGGTGATGGCGTGGATGTTGGATGAGTACAGCAAAACTCACGGTTTTAGAACAGCCATTGTTACCGGCAAACCGGTAGAGCTGGGTGGCAGCGCCGGGCGGCTGGAGGCGACGGGGCACGGTGTTGCTCATCTTGCTCACAAGGCTGCGGCGGAGATGTCGCTTGTTCCCGAGCAGAGCCGGGTGGTGATTCAGGGCTTTGGCAATGTCGGTTCTCATACAGCGATCGCTCTGGCGAACAAGGGCTACAAAATCATCGCGCTCTCTGATGTCAACGGCGGTGTCATCAATGAAGCTGGTTTCTCAATTGATCATGTTCTGGCACATGTCAACGAAAATGGTGGTTTGACGGATCTACCCGGCAGTTCGCCCATCAGTAATGCCGACCTGCTTGAACTCCCATGTGACATTCTGGTTCCCGCTGCGCTGGAGGCCACGATCACCTGTGACAACGCTGAAGCGATTCGGGCCAGGCTGATTGTGGAGGCTGCCAATATGCCGGTCACTCACCGTGCGGATGCACGATTGCAGCAGCGCGGCATCGTCATCGTGCCTGATCTTCTGGCCAATGTGGGTGGTGTGTTGGCCTCCTATTACGAGTGGGTACAAAATCTTCAGCAATTTCCATGGGATCGGGAACTGGTGTTGAGTCGTCTGGAAAAACGGCTCTCCCATGCCTACGAGGCCGTGCGCGATCTAGCGCGGGAGCGGCAGGTCGATCTACGCGCTGCGGCATATGAACTGGCCATTGGGCGAGTTGAAGAGGCGATTCGACTGCGTGGCTTTTAACAACAAAGAAAAAGAGTGATATGCCAAAAGTAAATTATGGCCACAAAGCGTGGTTTGAGGATCAATACAGGGGTTCGGCGCAAGACCCCTGGGGGCTTGACTGGCGACCTTCGCAGGAGATGCGCTATGAGAGAAAGGTGCGGCTCCTGTCAAAAATGACAGAGGGTCGGAGCAACTTATCTGTTTTGGATATTGGCTGCGCCACCGGAATTTTTACGCACAAGCTTGAAGTTGCATTGGGTGAGCGGTGTCGGCGCATTATCGGTTGTGATTTCTCTGAGCAGGCGATTGAACGTGCGCGCGCTCGCTACCCTGAAATCGAATTTGAAATCTCTTCATTGGAGGAGTGCAGCGAAAGGTATGCAGGGAGCATTGATGTTGTGAGCTTTCTTGAGGTGTTTTACTACATTGATGATGAAAAACGGCGTGAAGCGTTGCGTAGCTTAAAAAATTTGCTGACGGATGATGGCATTGTGCTGATCTCATCCATGGTGGCGAAGCCGCCCTATCTGACCGCCGCTGAGCTGCGTGCACGGGTTGCCGAGGAGTTCGATATTCTTGAAGTGGGTGAGATGCATCTCAAGGTGCTCTCCACGCTTGAAAAAACTGCCTTGAAAGCCAGTAAATTGATGGGAGTAAAAGATTCCCGTGCGCTCAAATGGCTATCCAGATCAATCTCGCCACCAAGGGCCGGGAAGATAGAGCAGATATCCCGCCGCCTGTTTGGTACAGCATCCGTTTCAAATGCATTTGTTGTCGCTAAAAAACCGTCAGGTTGATCGGGCAGCATCTCTCTAAACGGCCTGCTAGCCAAATAGAGCGCGCTATTTTCGGTTCCAAATATATTAATCGTTACGTAAATATTCAAAGGCAAAAAAACAGCGCCGTAGGCTCGTTCAAGCCTTGGCGGAACGGGCGGGGCCTTCCTGCACATCAACGCCTGATCCGCTTGGGCTTGATCAGGCCTACGGGTGACCTGTATGAATAGCGGCATGAATATTCGCCGTTAATTTTCCCCATTAGGGTGAAAAAAGTACTGAATGAGGGACGAGCAACATGCCAGCGAAGCCGTACAAAAACAGTGGGTCGCGCCTTGGTATTTGGCACCATTTTCTCGATGGTCAACCGGAGTATCTGGCGCGTCATTACTGGTGGGCCTACCTGTGGCGCTGGGGCGTCTGGTTTTTTGATCATCAGCCTATTATCAACGCCATCCTCTTTGGTCAGTACCAAACGCTCTCACATCGGGCACTGCATGACTGCATCAACAAGAGGCCTGCAGGACGGCTATTGCAGTTGACCTGTGTCTACGGGAGTCTGACCCCATCCCTTCTTAAAGAGATAGACGATGAGCTCTATCTTATGGATGTGGCTGAAATACAGCTCTCTTCAACACGCAAAAAACTGGTTGAGGCGGAGAAAGCACGCCTGCTTTGTGCGCGCATGAATGCGGAGTACCTCGCCTACGGTGATAATCTGTTTGCCACCATTTTGATCTTTTTTCTGTTGCACGAACTGCCGCCCGAAGCGCGTGAGCGCACGCTTCACGAAGTTGTGCGAGTGCTGCGACCCGGCGGACGCCTGGTGATCACTGAGTATGGCCCCTGTCCCAAGCGTCACTTGTTGTGGCAGTTGTGGCCTGCGCGTGTTCTGCTAGAGTGGTTGGAGCCGTTTTTAAACAGTTTTTGGCAGCAGGATCTTGCGGCGACACTGGCTGAATATGCGCGAAGTCGTGGCAAAGTGCTACGCCAGGTGGATGAGTTTCGCTGTTTTGCCAGTTTTTACCGGGTTTGCGTTTTTGAATTAGACGAATCATCTGTTGCAGATATTGCAGAATGAAAATTGGAGTAAGACAACAATGAGCAAAATAGAGCAAGCAGAAACCTGTCCGGCCATCCGTCCACGCCGTTTCTACGACTGCAGTCTTAACGAAAAATTTCTCTACACCTCATTTTTAATGTTGGCGGGCTTGGCCTATATTATGGCTCTGGCCTATCTCTACACCAGTTTCGATGGTATCGATGGCAAGCCGGGCCTGTCGGTGGAGGATATTGCCGAGAACTACTACGGTAATCGCAGCGGTACGCGGCTGGAGTCGGCTATTCGTGGCCCCATGGCGAGCAATATTGATAAAGAACAACGCAATCATGTGGTCGAGTGGCTGAAATCAGGTGCGCCTGAAGCGGGTTATGAACGTGTTATCAAACCTATATTTAGCAAGCGTTGCGTGATGTGCCATAACCCGGCCTCTGGGTTGCCGATTCCTGATCTCTCCAGCTATGAGGGGGTCAAGCAAGTTGCCAATGTGGATACCGGCGTTTCGCTGCACAGCCTGATGAAGGTGTCGCACATCCATCTGTTTGGTATCGGTCTGGTTGCGTTTGGTATTGGCCTCGTGTTTCGTTTTGCCCTGTTGCCCTCCTGGTTTCAACAGACACTGACCCTACTGCCATTTATCGCTATTTTTGCCGATATCGCGGCCTGGTTTTTGACTAAGTGGGATCCGGTTTATGCCTACACGGTGATCATTGCGGGTGGTCTGTTGGGGTTGTCATGGGCGCTGCAGATTCTTATCTCCCTCTATCAAATCTGGTTTTTACGTTGCCGCGTGGAGATTGAGCATGACGAACAAAAATAACGCGGCCGCCCCGCCCCGTTCCTACGAAATTCGTTTTCACGGCCGAGGTGGTCAGGGCACGGTGTCGGCCGCGGCACTTATGGCACTGGCGGCGTTTGAAGACGGTTTTGAGTCTCAGGCTTTTCCCAAGTTTGGTTCCGAGCGGCGCGGCGCGCCGGTGGAAGCCTACGTGCGCATCAGTCAGTTGCTTATTCGCTCCCATAATCAGGTCTATATGCCTGATGCCGTGGTGATTCAGGATGCGGGTCTGTTGCGTTCTGAGCCACTGTTGCGAGGGTTAAAAGCTGACGGGCTTGTTGTTTTGAACGCGGCAGAGAAGCCAGCGGATATGAGTGATAATTTTCGCTGGATCTGTCTGCCTGCCAGTCAGATTGGTGAGCGCCATTTAGGTCGCCCTTTATCGAACACCGTGTTGTTGGGTGCACTGGCGGCGGGTACAGGCTGGGTCACCCTTGCCGCACTGGAGCGTGCGATAACAGATCACTTGGCCAGCAAAGGCGAAGCGGTGGTGGTGGCTAATATCGAAGCTGTGCGTGAGGGGTATGGGTTCATCGCGCCAAAAGAGGACGTGGCATGAAGAGGCTGCTGGAAGGCTCACAAGCGGTGGCCGAAGCGGTGCGCTTGTGTCGCCCGCAGGTGGTTGCGGCTTACCCCATCACACCACAGACCCATATTATTGAACGCCTGGCGCAACATGTGGCCGATGGCGAGTTGAAGGCGGAGTTCATTAACGCCGAGAGCGAGTTCGGTGCTGCTTCAATTGTGTTGGGCGCCGTTGTCGGTGGCGCGCGCGCTTTCACCGCCACGGCCTCGCAAGGTTTGCTACTGATGACCGAGGTGCTCTACAACATCGCCGGATTGCGTCTGCCGCTGGTGATGGTCTGCGCCAACCGTGCTGTGGGCGCGCCGATTAACATCTTCAGCGATCACCAAGACAGCATGTCGGTGCGTGATGCGGGTTGGATACAGCTCTATGTCGAGAGTAATCAGGAAGCTGCAGATACGTTGATTCAGGCCTACCGCATTGCCGAGGCGTGTGAGCTGCCCGTTATGGTCTGCATGGATGGCTTTTTATTGACCCACACCTTCGAGCCAGTGGACCTACCCGCGCAAGTGGCGGTGGATAACTTTCTGCCCCCTTTTCATTTCTCCCGCACCCTCGATCCAGCCCGGCCAATGACGTTGGGTGGTGCCAGCGAAGTGGATAATTATCAGGAGTACCGCGTCGCCCAACACGAGGCGCTGGAAAATGCCTCAGCGCTGATCGAAGCGTTTGATGCTGAATTTGGTGAGCAGTTCGCGCGTACCTGTGGTGGTCTGGTACAGGGTTATTGTCTTGACGGTGCGCAGACGGTGCTGCTGGGTATGGGCTCGCTGATGGGGGCGGTGCGCGATGTGGTGGACAAGTTGCGCGCGCGAGGGGAGGCTGTGGGCGCGCTACGTCTGCGCTGTTTTCGTCCCTTTCCCGCATCTGCTTTGGTACGGCTGCTGAGTGGTGTACAGCGGATTATCGTGCTGGAAAAAGCGATCAGCATCGGTGCAGGCGGTATCGTCGCCGCTGAACTGCGCGCGGCACTGCAGCAGGCGGGTACGCCTGTGGAGGGTGTGGTCGGCGGGCTGGGTGGTCGCGATCTGACTCCAGATGTGATCGAGAAGATTTTTCAGGAGGTGACCCCGGATGAGGGGGGTAATACGTTGCGGTTCGCCTCTACTCATGTTTCTCCCGATTCAAAAAAGGAGGTTGACAATGGATAGACGTGACCCCTTTCGCCATAACGTGCTCACCTCAGGCCATCGCGCTTGCTCCGGCTGTGGCGAGGCGATGGCGGCGCGCATGGTTAGTGACCTGATCGGTCCCGATGCCATCTACATCAATGCCACCGGTTGTTTGCAGGTGTTCACCACGCATAATCAACAGAGTGCCTGGCAGGCGCCGTGGATCCACTCGGTGTTTGCCAATGCAGCGGCAGTGGCCTCGGGTGTCGAAGCGGCATTGCGCGCCCAACGCAAAAAGACGCCGGTTGTGGTGCAAGCCGGTGATGGCGGCACTTTCGATATCGGTTTGCAGTGCCTCTCTGGCATGATCGAGCGCGGCCACGATGTGCTGTTTGTCTGCTACGACAATGAAGCCTATATGAATACCGGCGTGCAGCGCTCCAGCTCTACGCCGCATGCGGTGCACACGACTACTTCACCACCGGGGCGGGTCAGTCAAGGCAAACGCCACCTGAAAAAGGATCTGATTTCGATTATCGCCGCCCACAATATGCCCTACGCGGCTACGGCGACGATCGCCTATTTTCCTGATCTGAAGGCCAAGGTGGAGAAAGCGATGGGGATTACAGGGCCACGTTTTCTTCATCTGCTGTCACCTTGTCCACTGGGTTGGGCGCATGACAGTGCGCTCTCCGTTTCGGTCTCCCGGCTGGCGGTTGAAACCGGCCTGTTTCCATTGGTGGAGCTGGAGCATGGTGAACTCACCGGGGTGATGCGTCTGGCAGAGCAGAAACCGGTGGAGGCCTATCTGCGTCCGCAGGGGCGCTTCAAACATCTGTTTGACAGTAAAGAGGGCGGTGTGGAGCTGCGCCACCTGCAAGCGCTGGCTGATGCCCGCATCCGTCGTTATGGCCTGCTTGAAACCGACACGCAGTGGGATACGCACAGCGCGATGCAGAGCGCACGACACGGTCGCGGTGGTTACGCATCCCCTATGTCTACTGTGGAGGCGCTGAACAGTGACGCCTAAACTCGAGATCGAACCTGGCAGCAGCAACGCCTATCATACGGGCGCTTGGCGCACTCAGCAGCCTGTCTATTACGATAAATGGCCGCCATGCAGCCAGACCTGTCCTGCGTCGGAAGATATCCAGAGCTGGTTGGCGCATGCCACCGAACAGCAGTGGCAGGCGGCGTGGCGCAAGTTGACCGAGCGCAACCCGTTTCCGGCAACGATGGGGCGCATCTGTTACCACCCCTGCGAATCGGCCTGTAATCGCAAACACCTCGACAGCGCGGTCAATATTCACGCCATGGAGCGTTATCTTGGCGACATGGCCCTTGTCCAGGGGTGGCGCCATCAAGTGTTGCATGAGACGCCGCAAGTGCAGCGGGTCGCCATTATCGGCGCAGGCCCAGCGGGCCTCTCGTGCGCGTTTCAGCTGGCTCGGCGTGGTTATCCCGTGACGATCTTCGACGCGCAAGCGACACCCGGTGGCACGCTGCGCAGTGGCATTCCCAGCTACCGTTTACCCAAGTCGGTGCTGGCCAGTGAAATCGACGCCATTCTCGCGCTGGGTATTGAGCTGCGTCTCAATAGCCGTGTTGGTGTGGAGGTCAGTGAAAGTGATTTGCTCGATGCGTTCGACGCCACTTTTCTTGCCATTGGCACCCAGCGACCGCGCCTCTATTCCGAAAGCAGTGGGCAGGATAACGGCACGACCCCGAGCCATAGCGTGATGAGCGGCATCGATTTTCTGTACCGCTTGAATCGTGGTGAAGCAATGCAATTGCCAAAGCAGGTTGCTGTGGTGGGCGGCGGCAACACTGCGATCGATGTAGCGCGCTGTGCCAGGCGTCTGGGCGCAGCGGTGACGCTGCTCTGCCCGCAAGATCCGCACGGCAGCCATCACCATGATTTAGGTACAGAGATGCCAGCATCGCAACAGGAGGTTGTCGAGGCCGAAACCGAAGGCGTCAACCTGCGCTATCGGGTTGGGGTGCGTCGTTTGGTACGCAGTGGTGAGCATCTTTCAGGCGTAGAGATCGCGCATGTGGACCGGGTGCATGATCGTCACGGCCATTTTAACCCGGTGCTGTTTGCAGGCACCGAAGAGTTTATCCCTGCTGGTCTGGCTATTTTTGCGATTGGTCAAGAGGCCGACTGGCAGGGGCTGGGTTATCTGAGTCAGGTTGGCGAGGCTGAAGGTGTGTGGATTGGTGGTGACGCAGCGAGCCAGGCGAAGTTGGCAGTGACGGCTGTCGGCAGTGGTTACAAGGCTGCCATGTCGATGATGGCCACTTTTAAAAACGAAGCGCTGCTATTTGATGCGCGTAAAAAAACAAAAATCACCTACAAAAAAATGCAGCTTCACTATTACCCCAAACAGTCGCGTCATGAAGGTAAGGTGAGCGAAGCGCGGCTTAGTGGTTTCACTGAAGTGGTTAAAGGTCTGGTTGACGATAACGCGAAGCACGAAGCAAAACGCTGCTTGAGCTGTGGCGTCTGTTTTGAGTGTGATAACTGTTGGCACTTCTGCCCTGATGCAGCGGTGATCAAAAAAGAGGGTGGTTACACGATTGACTACGACTACTGCAAAGGGTGCGGCATCTGCGCTCAGGAGTGTCCGTGCGGGCATATCGAAATGGAGCCTGTGACGGACTGAATTGGAGCCAATGCAATGGAAAATAAAATTCAATTCAAGGCACCCATCGAGGTCGCGGGTGCCGGGCCCGCTGGATTGGCGGCGGCGATTACTCTGGCTCACGCAGGGCGCCGGGTCATCGTGCACGAAACTCAAAAAGAGGTGGGGCACCGTTTTGGTGGTGATTTCCAGGGAATAGAGAACTGGACCACCACGGAAGATGCACTCAGTGTGCTCAAGAAATCAGGCATTACAACAGACTTTACTGCCATGCCGAGTCGTAACGGCACCGTTTTCGATGGTGCTGGAAAACCCTATGCAATCAATAGCGACGAGCCACTCTTCTATCTTGTGGAGCGCGGTCCTGGTCCCGATACCTTCGACAGCGCTCTGCTCAGGCAGGCACAAGCACTTGGTGTGGAGGTGCGTTTCAACAGTCGTCTGCGCCATATGGCTGGGGAGGGCATTCTCGCCGCAGGTCCGCGCGCTGCTGATGCCATCGCCGTGGGTTACCACTTCGAAACTGACATGGCCGATGGTTACTGGGCTATTTGTGATAACGAACTAGCACCGCAGGGGTATGCCTATCTTTTAGTCATGAACGGTAGAGGCACCGTAAAGAGCTGTATGTTTTCCGGCTTCAAACAGGAAAAGCGCTATTTACAAAGAACCATTGCGGCTTTTGAACGATTGGTGGGTTTGGAGATGCGCAATCCTCAACCCCATGGCGGCAGTGGTAACTTTCGTATACCGGATAGCGCCTACAGCGGTCCCCATCCATTGGTGGGCGAGCAGGCCGGTTTTCAGGATACATTGTGGGGGTTTGGTATGCGTCTGGCGGTCTCGTCCGGTGTGCTGGCTGCGCAGAGTCTGTTGAGTGGTGAAAACTATGACACGCTTTGGCAGCGTGAACTGAAACCACAGATGAAGACCTCTGTCGTTAACCGGGCACTGTTTAGTGTGGCGGGGAGCTACGGCTATAGCTGGTTTTTAAAACAGCTGGTCTCGACTCCAAACCTGCGCGAATCCCTGCGTCAGCACTATCAACCGTCGTGGCCCAAGCGCTTACTGGGCCCGTGGGCCCGGCGTCGCTATGAGAGCCAGCGCAAAGATCTCACCTGTGACCATATCGATTGCCACTGTATCTGGTGTCGTGGGGAGTGTTGTGCGCATGATTAAAGAGTGCACCTGGACGCTTTGAGGGCATGTTGTAACTTGAAGGAAGTAACCATGAATTATAGAAAAGTGACCGCAATATTTCGCATGAGTTTATTGGAAAAAGTGGAGCGTAAATTACAGGAGCTGGGTGTCAAGGGTTTCTCAATTTCCAAAGTAAAAGGTTATGGTGAATATGCCGATTTTTACGCCAAAGATTGGTTGACTAACCATGCACGTATTGAAATTTTTCTCGATGAGAAAGATGCTGAAGTGACTGCACAGGCGATTATGGATGCTGCCAGTCTTGATCTGGAGGGTGACGGTATCGTGGCGATAGTGCCGGTGGAGAAACTCTACCGAATTCGCACCAAAACCGAGATTGTTGATGAGGGTTGATGGATCACTTTATTACCACATCAATACGATGCCTTATTGCTTGTAACGCTGTATTGACTATTGTGATGCGTCATCTTGTATTGGAACTGTGGGCGTGATGATCGCCAAGCACTGTGCATGCAGTCCCGATGCGGACTCGAAGGCCAAAATTGAGTCACAAACGATGCTGAGTAGTGATGCCATTGTGCTCTATAGCGAAGGTGATGCGCTGTTTGACGCGATGCTTGCAGCTATCGGCAGCGCGCAGCAGAGTGTGTGGATGGAGACCTATATCTTTGCCGATGATGAAGTGGGTCAGCGCTTTGCCCATGCACTGTCGGAGCGGGCACGGGCCGGGATTGATGTGCGTCTGTTGGTCGATGCGCTGGGCTCTCTGTTTCAGTTTTATCGTTCACTCGGGCCAGAGCTTGAACAATCTGGTGTGCAGGTGCGCCACTTTCACCGTTGGCAGTGGCGTGAGCCACTGCGCTATAACCGGCGTGACCATCGCAAGCTACTGGTGGTGGATGGCCAGCAGGCTTTTCTGGGTGGGTTCAACATTCATCGACAGAGTTCACGGCGCTATTTCGGTGCACTGCGTTGGCGCGACACCCACGCCTCTTTTCAGGGCTATTTAGCTCGCCAGGCTGCCGAGTTGTTCGACGCCTTTTGGTGCGGTGATCGACACCGACTACCCAAAGAGAACGCGCAAGAGAGTAGTGTGCTTGTTCCCAACCAGACACGTCTGTGTCGGCGGCGATTGGCTTGCATCTATGCTGATTTTTTGGGTAGCGCCAAGCGCCAGGTCTGTTTGACGACACCCTATTTTGTGCCAGACCATCACACACAACAGGCGTTGCTCGCAGCTGTAAAGCGCGGGGTCGAGGTTCGTCTGCTTGTACCACGCAGCAGCGACGTGCGTCTGGCGCGCTGGGCCGCTAACGCGGTCTATGCTCGCCTGCTGGATGCCGGAGTCAAAATCTATGAATACCTGCCCAGAATGCTACATGCCAAAATTGCCGTTGTTGATGGAAAATGGGCAACCCTGGGTACGGCTAATCTCGATTATCGCAGTCTGTTTCAAAACTATGAATTGAATTTGGTTAGTCGGGATATTGCATTTTGCAGCCGATTGCAGGCGCAGTTTGAGCGTGATCTGACAGAGGCGGTTGCCGTCTGTGCTACACGTTGGCGGCAGCGCCGTTGGGTGCCACGGCTTGCCGAGCTACTGGGTTGGAGTGTGAGGCGGTGGTTATGAGGCGTACCAGTTTGAAAAACGATCATGAAAACCCTGTGCAGAAAGAGTATGCCCAGCTCGCACAGAAATACGATGATAAGTGGCGATTTTATGTTGAGGAAACGCTTTTAGAAACACTGAAAAGAGTTGAAATTCATGCCGGAGAGCGTTTGCTTGATGTTGGCTGTGGAACGGGTGCTCTACTGGAAGCGATAGACAAACTCTGCCCTGATGCTGTTTTGTCAGGCATTGACCCTACTCAGGAGATGCTCGATATTGCAGGTAAACGATTGCCGAAAAAAATTTACATCGCGCAGAGCTGGGCTTCAAATCTTCCATTTGAAACCGAGACGTTTGATGTCGTCGTTTTTTGCAGTATGTTTCACTATATTCGCGATCCGATTATTGCCCTCAAAGAGGTCACGCGTGTTTTGAAACCGGCAGGGCGAATAGTGATTACCGATTGGTGTGACGATTACATTACCTGTCAACTATGTGACCTGTTTCTTCGTGCCTTTAACAAAGCACATTTCAGAACATATAAAAAAAGAGAGTGCCACCACTTCCTGTTGTCGTCAGGGTTTGATGATATAAAAATTGACAGCTACAAGATCAACTGGTTTTGGGGGATGATGACGGCAACGGCGCGCAAAAAAGCACTTGTAAAGTAGTTGTTGCAGTTGTGAGGAGACGAACGGCTGTGGGCCGTAGACGTTATCATGACTTACTAGCGGGTTAGCTCATGAGGAATAAAATGAAGATCGGTGTGGTGTTGAGTTCAGGTGGTGGGCGCGGCGTGTATGCCCATACCGGATTTTTACTTGCTCTGGAAGAGATGGGTGTCGAGATCGCAGCCATTGCAGGGTGTAGCGCAGGCGCATTGGTGGGCGGGGTCTGCGCCAGCGGCACAGATTTACAGCAGTGGGCAGAGCGCATTGCCAATGTGGATACAGGTGACTATTGGACGCCCGATTCATGGGCACGCTTTATCTGGCAAATGGTGGTGCGCAAAGGACGCGGTTATAGCGGCATTTCAGGTAGCTGCGCGGCGATTAATTTTATTCGTAACAGCCTTACCGTGCAGACTTTTGGTGAGTGTCAGATCCCTTTTTACAGCCTCGCGGCCAACCTCACCCAAGGGAGCAAAACACTGTTTTCGTCGGGTGATTTAGCCCCTCGTATTATGGCTAGTGCAGCCATGCCTGTGTTGTACCGGCCGGTGGAGGTCGATGGCGAGCTATACAGTGACGGCGCGACGATCGAACTCTCGTCTACTGAAGCACTCTGTTGTCGGCACCAACTGGATGCACTGATCGTTCACCATACATCTGTTCATCACGAGGGGCCGGAGGGTTTGGCGCATGCCTTGCAACAACCGTGGTCGCTGGTGGAAATTCTTTATCTGCTGCTCTATCGTAAGCGCCCCTGGTATCTGAGCGATCAAACACTGGCGCTTCACCATTGTCGTTGTGGTTGCAGTGCGCCTGTGATTGTGGTGGAGCCTGATCTGTCTGAAATTACCTGGCCGTTGAGCACGGGTGGCGTTGAGGTGCAGGCCGATGCACAGCGGCAGGCCAAGGATTTGCTGGGGCAATATGCTGATTTTTTGAAAGGCGATGTGCAGCAACTACAACCGTTGCCTGTAGCCATACCTTAGGTAGGCGTGAGTCATTATCCACTATTTTTAAGTGTTTAAACGAGGTTGACATGATATCTGATCAATATGTCTGGCTGCTTTGGTCGAGCGCTTTTTTGATCCCCTGGGGATCGGTCTATTGGTGCTTCCCTGCACAACGGCGGGCGATGTTGTGGGCGAGCTTGTTTACGATGCCGTTTGGATTGAGTGAACCGCTGTTTGTGCCGGAATATTGGATGCCACCCAGTCTGTTTGATCTGGCCGAAAATACCGGGTTTGATATTGAAAGTCTGATTTTTTGCTTTGGTATAGGTGGTATTGCTGCTGTGTTTTACAATATCCTGACGCATAAAATGCCTCAGGCAGTGGGTGCCTGCGTGCGCCACCACGCCTCGCACCGGCATCACTACAAGGCACTGGCTGCACCGTTTGTTGTTTTTGTAGCGCTCTATTTCTTTCCTTGGAACCCGATCTACCCTTCAATCATCGCCATGTTTGCCGGTGCGTGGGCAACCATCCTCTGTCGACCGGATCTGAAACAAAAAACATGGATTGGTGGCCTACTCTTTTTGGTCTATTACGCTATCTTCCTGGCAGGATTGGAGTGGAGCGCACCGGGTTACATTGATCGAGTATGGAATATGGATGTGTTGTCCGGCATTACCGTTTGGTTTATGCCCATCGAAGAGCTGCTGTTTGCCATCGGTTTTGGCATGTACTGGTCAGGTGTGTATGAGCACTTTACCTGGAAAAAAATATGAGGAACAGCTAAAAATAGAGCGTAAAAACACTATTCTTGTTTTATAGCAATTCCCTAACAAGCCTTCACAATAAGTTGTGGCTTGACCCATGTAAAATGATCGGGCATCCTCAAAATCTGCTCGTTACTGAGCAGACCACTCAAACGGGGAAAAAGGTCAAAGTTTGTAGTTTTTGTCTTTTCGGGTCATCGTGTGGCGTGATTTTATTTCTTCCGGGTTTCGCAAGCTCAACTCAGGTTACAGGTTCTGGTTGTTACGTATGTAATAAAAGTAGTTTGGATATAACAGGGTAGGGTTGTCTGATGAAAAAAATTACTATTGTTGGGCCGGGTCGTGTGGGTGAATCTGCAGCCCAAATTATTGCCAAATCTGAACTGTGTCATGAGCTGGTTTTGCTGGGGCTGGAGGATGAAGAGACTCGGGGTATTGCACTTGACGTGCAGGAATCTGCGCCACTGTTTGATTTTGATACACACGTCACCGGCAGTGCTGATCCTGCAGCTATGAGCGGTTCCGATTTAGTTATTTTTACTGCGGGATTGCCTCGCAAGCCTGGCATGTCAAGAGATGAGCTGGCCAGCGCAAACTTGTCTGTGTTGCGCACAGTGATCGATAGCATTTTACGGTATGCGCCAAACGCAATATTGCTGCTCGTAACCAATCCGGTGGATATTTTGACTTATTACGCATGGAAATGGACGGGTTGGCCAAGAGAGCGGATTTTAGGGCTTTCAGGGGTTTTAGACAGTGCGCGTATGGCCAGTTTTATTGCTCAAGAGACCGGGTTCTCGGTTCATGACATTAATACGCTGGTTATTGGCGGGCACGGTGATGCAATGGTCCCCCTGATACGCTATGCCTGTATCAACGGTATTCCTATTGATCAATTCCTTGATGAAAATACGATTGCTAAATTAGTTGAACATACTCGCAAGGGTGGTGCTGAAATTTTAGCGCTGAAAAAAACCAGCAGTGCTTATGATTCACCTGCTGCGAGTATTGCAATTATGGTCGATTCTATTGCTCGAAATCGACAACGAATTTTGCCTTGTGTGGCGATTCTTGAAGGTGAATACGGTGAAAATGATATTGCCATGGGAGTGCCCGTCGTATTGGCAAAAAACGGAGTCTCTCGTGTGATTGAATTGCCGCTGAGGCAAGAGGAGTTGCAAGCTTTGGCAGTTTCAGCAGAAGCCGTGCGCAAGAATATTAAATAAACTTGGTTAATCCATTGCGCATTGCGCACAAAATAACGGTGATTTTGGAATAAAATCCAAACACATTGAGCAGTTACAACACAGATTTGTTTATTCCAAATTATCCTGCGTTGGTGGTATCTCGAGTGGATAGCGCTTAACTATCAGAATCAATAGATTCATCGAGTCCAATGTGGTCGATGCGCGGGTAAGGTCTCCATTTAAACGTTTGTGGATGGTTGCAAATGATGCATTCATGTTTAATGTCACCCGTCACAGGGTCCATCTCTCCCACTTTTTGCATCATCCCATACCCACATTTATCGCAAACATAATTTACCTCAATAGTTTGTACGGGTCGTTTTACTTCAGGCATTTTATTTAATCCTCCAACTGACTGGTTATAGCGTTGTCAATTTTTGCTTTTTTCAGCTTGTATTGCCAAGGTATGTAGGAAGGATAAACACCTCATTCTTCAAATTCAACCTACCGTTCAATATTTGAGTGGCTGGCTGATGCATAAGGTATTCGCTGTGATGCGGACAGCTGCGATTGTGGCTAAAGGTAGCCTGGGTTGAGCTTTCGAAACCTGGGATGATGTTTGGGTATTTTGTAGGATTGGCTTCAAATAAATGAATTTTGGGTCAAGTCTTTAATTTTAGCTTTATGGTTTTGCCCCCCCTTGGTTTTGCAAGCTCAGCCCAAGTCACGGGCTGAGCTTATCGGTGTTTTTTCGCTACTTGGTAAACGTCGCATCCTCGACGATAACCGGGTAGAGGTAGCCCATGCCGAAATCTTTGTCGACCTCCAGGCGTCCTTCAGCGGTGACCACATCGCCGACGACAACGGTGTCGCTGGTTGATCTGAAGACAACCTTGTCACTGCCCTTTGTACCGCTGCCATCTTTAATGTGTACCCAGGTTCTGTCCAGAATGTTTCTCGATATTTTGACCACTTCGCCACGCACCTGAACAGTTTTGCCGTTCAGCGCCTCTTTTTGGGCATAAAGATCGGCAATGGTGTAAGCACCCTCGGGTTTGCTGATCGATGCGGATTTGAGCGCTGCGACTTCGGTCGCTACCGGAGCGGGGTGGGGCGTTGCGGCGTGGGCCGGGCTGGATGCATCGCCTTCGATGGTGGTGACAAAGAGCACTTTATCGAATGTACGGTCTAACGATTTGCTGTGAAAATTTTGCATCCACATCTGCTCGGTAAAATGAACCTCTTCGCCAACGGCGATGTTGCTCTGTTGTCCGGCCACCCAGTAGGTGTCGCCGTTCTCCTCTACTTTCGCGTAGGTGTAGCCACCGCTGTTCATGGTTTCAATGACTTTTCCTGAGTGCTGCGCTGCTGCGCTGCAAACGCCGACCATCGCCATGAGCAATGCTGCTGATATGAATACCGCTACTGTTCTGTTTTTCATGATTCGTCCTGTCGATTGCTGCTGTTGGTGGGTGTGAAAATTGAGACCACGCAGAATAATCGCTAACAGCCATTGACTGCAACGTTTGGTGTTGAGTCAGTGCCCTCTTTTCTGTTGTGCCAAACCCCTGGTAGGAGCGGCGTCCCGCCGCGATTGGGCTTGGCAGCAAAACTATCGCGGCGGGGTGCCGCTCCTACGTCAGATGTGGTTATTAATATGACACGGTGAATTAATCCGTGAAGAGCGTGGCCAGCTCTGCGGGCACGAACGGGCGGCCTCTTTCGTTGAGTGAGGTGCCGATGATCTTGCCGTTGAGTATCAGCTTGTTGTCTGACGATCGGTAGATGGATTGCATGAATTCAAACCTGACTTTGGATGCTTGCCTGACGTTGACGCCGATCCAGAACTGGTCGCCACTCTGCAGCGGGAGTTTGTAGTCCAGCTCCGCTCTGACGACGACCAGATGAATGCCGCGTTGTGCAAGTTCGGCAAAATCGACGCCTGATTGCAGAAGGTATTCGTGGCGGGCATGTTCGAGATAGTTTTGGTAGACGCTGTTGTTAACCACCCCCTGTATGTCACATTCGTAGTCACGGACTTTGAGTTCGATCCTGTATGAAAATTCCATTGTCACTCCATCTGTTTGACGTTATAAAATCTGTGCTCTATTCATCTCTGCGCTGCTCGTGGATCGGCTGCAGGTGATCCGCGTAGTGTGCGTAAAACCACTTCATTATAAAAGGTGGCAGTAGTGTGGTGAGTGCGATTACGATCACCATGCCTGCATAGATCTCGTTGTTGAAGATATTGCTGACCCTTCCCAGTTCGGCAAATATGAGCCCCACCTCGCCACGGGGGATCATCGCCACCCCTATGATCCAGCGTGCAGCCCACGGCTCTTTGATCAAAAAAGCGCCGACCAGTTTACCAATGACCGCGACGGTCAGTAGCGAGAGCGAGAATCCCCAGATGAAGGGGGAACTCCAGTCGATTTCGCGCAGGTTGAGAGAGAGCCCCACATAGACAAAAAATATCGGTGTGAACAGGTAGACGATCGGCTTCATCTGGTTTTCAATGCGGCACGCGAAATCTTCATCACGACGCAGGGCGATGCCCAGTGGTAGAAAGAAGCGTCTTGATAGCGCCAAGCCTGCCGCAAAGCCGCCAAGCAGCTCCGGCGCCCCCAGGGCGTTTGCCAGCCAGGCGAAGAACAGCACCAGCGCAACAATGGTGGTTGGCAGCAGGCCGGGGATCTCGCTGACCGCATCGAAGCGCCTGATGATCAGTGAGATCAGTTTGGCGGCAATGGGAGCCAGTACAAAAAATGCGACGACAAACAGCAGAACTTTACCGGCACTCAACAGGCTGGCGCCGCCACCAACAGAGAACTCATAGAGCAGTGCCAACAGCACCACGCCCAGCACGTCATCCAGTACGGCTGCCCCTAGGACAATTTGCCCCTCGGGTGCCTGCTGGCGTTTAAGGTCTGTCAAAACGCGCACGGTAATGCCGATGCTGGTGGCGGTGAGTGTGCCGCCGATAAACAGCGATACCAGCAGTGATAAACCGAATAGCCAGTAGCTCAGTGCGAATCCCAATAGCAGTGGCAATATAAACCCCGCTATTGCTACCACAAAGGATTTCAGTCCGCTGCGCACCAGGCGTTTTACGTCGGTTCCCAGACCGACCTCGAACAGCAGCAAAATAATACCAATCTCCGCCATCAATTTGATCGCTTCAACGGGTTCAACCCAACCAAACAGGCTGGGGCCTAGCACCACACCAGCGAACAGTTCACCGATGACGGATGGCGCTTGCATGCGTACCGCCAGCTCGGCAAACACGCGCGCGGCCAACAGAATGATGAGCAGGTAGAGGAAAAAATCATGAGTTTCCATAGGGGGCTCTCAACTATTCTGACGCGCTTGCTCTGATGGTGACTGCCTCGACCTGTTGTTGCTGGTTGAGGTGAGCCACCAGATGGGCGCGCTTTGGCATCTCTTGCAGCGATGCGCGCGTAATACGTTCATAGTGTTGTGGTAACGGTTGCCGTGATGCCAGCCATGCGGCCAGCGGCAGATAGAAATCGCCGAAGCGCTGAGTCAGTGCGGGCTGGACTGTAATTTTTTCGAGCTTGAGCTGTTCAGCGAAGATTTTTTGCAGGCGCGGCTGCAATGCATTCAGCTCATCCTGCGCCAAGTGGTGTAACTTACGGTACCAATTCAGGGTCAACGCTGCTCCTTTGGGCGCACACAGCAGGTGTCGCCAAGGCTTCTGTAGACTGTTTCTGGTGCGTTGTAACAGCCCGTTAACATTAATGAAATATTCTGAATAATCCGCTAACAAATAGTGCATCTTGAGAGCTGAATCTTAACAGGCTTTAATTCTATTTCGTCACATTTGATAAGTGCACCTTGTAGGAGCGGCGCCCCGCCGCGATGAATCTCGCGACCAAACTCAATCGCGGCGGG
>JAADGQ010000109.1 GCA_013152295.1 Gammaproteobacteria bacterium
GCTTGAGCCAGCTATGCCGTGGCGTGCTCGACGCCCATGACCAGCACAGCCACTACGGGCTGCGCCTGCCCGGATGCGAGATTACGCCCGAGTGGGGCGAAGCACACCGCCGCCGCTGCCTCAAAGCACTGGCGCTGTTTGGCAGCGACCCAGTATGACGCAAAGCCTGATACTGCCGCCGAGCACACTGGCGTGGCTGCTGGCATCACTGACCACAGCGCTGCTCCCCCACCTGCTGCGCACACCGCTGTGGATCGCTCTGTTTTGCCTGGCCATTATGGTGTGGCGCGCCGCAATCAGCCGCAAACATAAAATGGCACCGGGACGGGTTTTGCGCTTTGCCGTCACACTCACTGCACTGGCAGGCGTCTACAGCAGTTACGGCACCCTGCTCGGCAAAGATGCCGGAATCGCACTGCTGGTACTGATGTTGACGCTGAAACTGCTGGAGCTGAAAAAGCGGCGTGATATCTATCTGGTCATTTTTCTCGGCTATTTCGTGGTCATCAGCCACTTTCTCTACAGCCAGAGCATCGCCACCGCCACCTACATGATGCTCGTTGTGCTGCTGCTCACGGCCACACTGGTGGAGTACAACCGCAGCGCTGTTGCGGCTGGCAACGTACCACCGACACTCAACCTCGGTGCCAATCTGCGCCTCGCCGCGCTGCTGTTGGCGCAGGCGCTACCGCTGATGCTCATCATGTTTGTGCTGTTTCCGCGCCTGGCGAGCCCACTGTGGGGGCTGCCCGACGGCAGTGCGGCAGGTGTCACCGGACTCAGCGACAGCATGTCGCCCGGCAGTATCAGCCACCTCAGCCAGTCCGACGCGGTGGTCCTGCGCGCCACATTTGACGACCCGCTGCCACCCCCGAATCAGCGCTACTGGCGCGGCCCGGTGCTCTGGCACTACGACGGCAGAAGCTGGTCACCCGGCAGTGACAGCCGCCAGCCTGCGGCATCAAACCAGCGCTTGCGTTTTGAAAAGGCGGGGCCAGCCGTCAATTATCATGTCACGCTGCAGGCGACCGATGGCCATTGGTTACTGGCGCTGGAGCTGCCCGCGACGATCCCCGACGGCGCTTATCTGACTGCGGATCTGCAACTGCGCAGCGTTAAACCAAACAACCGTCTCAAACGTTACGCGATGGTCTCTTATCCCCAATTCCGCACTCTGCAACTGAGCAACCGACAGCGGGCACAAGCGCTGCAACTACCCAAAGGACATAACCCGCAACTGCTCAATCTGGGCAGAAGCTGGCGCCTGAGCAGCGCTAATCCGCAACAGATCGTAGAGCGGGCGCTGGCGATGTACCGCAACGAGCCATTCATCTACACGCTGATGCCGCCCACGCTACACGGCAGTGATGCCATGGATCAATTTCTGTTCGACAGTCAACGTGGATTTTGCGAGCACTATGCATCCAGCTTTGTGCTGTTGATGCGTGCGGCCGGCATACCGGCACGCGTTATCACGGGCTACCAGGGCGGTGAATATAATACGCAGGGGGATTATCTGGTGGTGCGGCAGAAAGAGGCTCACGCCTGGGCTGAGGTGTGGATGGATGGTCGCGGCTGGCAACGTGTTGACCCTACCGCCGCCGTTGCACCACAGCGTATCGAACTGGGTCTCGACATCAGCGGCCAACAGCTCGGTTCAGCACTGCGTTTCAATGTGGCACAGCCCGACTGGCTGCGCGCGCTGAGCAAAAAACTGCGCGATAACATAGATGCGGCTAATCATCGCTGGAATCAATGGGTGCTGGATTACAACACCCAGCGCCAGATGAAGTTCCTCTCCCGTCTCGGCATCTTTTCGTGGAGCGCGATGGCCATCTGGCTCAGCACGCTAATCGCGCTGACACTGGCACTGATTGCACTGCGCATGTGGCTGCGTCAGCGTCCGCCAAAAGATCCCGTCGAAAAAGCCTATCAGCGCTTCTGCCGCCAACTCGAACGACGCGGCATCACTAGAAACCCCGCCGAAGGCCCGCAACATTTCAGCAACCGCGTTGCCCGGCTACGCCCGGAGCTATCGTTTGAGGTGAAACAGATCAGCGCACTCTATATTGCGCTACGCTACGGAAAGGGTTGCGATGAAAAAGATTGCGACGGACACAGCGCTGCGGTGATGATCAAACGACTCTGTCGTCAGGTGCGACAGTTCAAAGCGTGAATTGAGACACCGCCCACAACCCACACCACGGAATGCCCCCATGAAAATCTGCTGCCTGCAACACGTACCTTTTGAAGGATTAGGCTGTATGGAGCCTCTGTTTGACGCCCGCGGCGCAGAAGTGGAGATGGTGCAACTCTTCAACGGACAACAGCCGCCGCCATGCGACAGCTTCGACCTGCTCATCGTGCTCGGCGGCCCCATGGGGGTCGATGACGAAGCACATTACCCCTGGCTGGCCGCAGAAAAACAGTACATCAAAACAGCCATCGGTAGCGGCATAGCGATACTCGGCATCTGCCTCGGCGCCCAGCTCATCGCCACTGTGCTCGGCGCTGCGGTGACACGCAACCGTGAACCTGAAATCGGCTGGTTCGCCATGCAGCGCGATGAGGCCACCGAGTGCTCACCTTTTGCACAGACACTGCCGCAACAACTCACCGCCTTCCACTGGCATGGCGACACATTCGCGCTGCCCGACGGCGCCATCCCTCTCTACCGCTCTGCGGCCTGCGACAACCAAGGTTTCATCTACGACGAACGCATCATCGCCCTACAGTTTCATCTGGAGACCACCGCCGCCTCTGCCCGTGCGCTCGTGAAAAACTGCGCCGATGAATTGCAGCCATCCCCCTATGTGCAAGATGCCCAGACCCTACTCAATACTCACCAGCACTATGCGCAGATCAATGATGTGATGAGGCAAGTGATCGACTATCTGTGCAGCTACTCAACCGGTAACTCGTAGGCCCGTTCAAGCCTTGGCGGAACAGGCGAGGCTTTCCTGCGTATCAATGCCTGATCCGCTCAAGCTTGATCAGGCCTACGGCGCTGTTTTTTGTCGTCGAATTTAACTGCAAATATCTGCGCAACGATGAATAGCCGCGCTAAACGCTCCGCGTCTATTTTTCTGCGTGGATAAATGCAGCTAACAGAACTGCGGCGTCACGCACTGCGCTGGCAAACTCACGCGTCGCCTTGTCGGATGAGGCCAACTCATCGGCTTTAGCGATCAGCTCTTTAAGGGTAAGCCCGGCATACTCTTTAATCAGGCCCGTGCCAACGTTGCCTTCAAAATCCACCACATATTTTTCATTAATGCCCAAAATAGCGGCCTGAGTAATGCGGTTGTTGGCATCGATGCCGACAGCGAATTTGAGATCACCATGGCGATAGTGTGTTTTGCTGACATAGGCAGCACCCATGGGCGCTTTGCTGGTTTTATCAGAGGCCAGGTAGTAGCTGTAGAGGTCATCATCAAGCTCAATACCATAGGTTTTTTCCGCCCACTCGACGGCATCCTCTTTCAGCGGCTGCTTGCGTTTGACGATTCTGGTACCGGCAGGCAGCATCGCCTTGAGCGCGACCTTCTTCTTCATAAAGGTGTTCATCGGCCCGGCATGACCTTTGTGGGCCTGCGCCTCTTGGGGCCAAGAGGAGATACCGAAAGTGAGAGCGATGATCAACAGTGGTGTGAACAGATACGACAATGGATTACGGATATTTAGATTCATGATGATTCCTATAATTGGTAGGAGCGGCGCCCCCGCCGCGACCTCTTTTTTGACGCAACTTTGTAGCATAGACAATCGCGGCGAGGGCGCCGCTCCTACGACGAAGTTATGCGTTGTTTTCCGTTCTCATCAGCCACAGCTCCCACAGCACTCTGAAAGAGATGAATGCGAAGCAGAGCCCAACGGTGGTGCCCATGGCAACGGTCAAATATGAAAAGCCGCCAGAGACAAAGCGCACTAAATTAAGGCTAATGATGTCACCCCACAAACTGAGAAAGAGCAGTGAGACGACAACCGTCTTGATCGTTTCGGTGAGCTGAGTCAGGCAGACCAACCCGCCCATTCCCAGCAAGAGCAGCGAGAACGACAACAGATGAACATGGGAGACCTGGGCTAAAATTTGTGGTGGCAAGGTGTCATCACCACTCGCACCGGCGCCGTGGCCCATACCGGCCATTTTACTATGGTCCATGCCCGACATATCCATTTTGGAGTGGTCCATGCCCTCCATACCAGCCGTCATTCCAACCATGCTCATGTCGGCCATATCATCCTCTTCATCGTCGAAAGAGAACTCCTCCTCAACAAAGCCCTGTTTGGCAATAGCCGCTGCTTCTGCGCTGGAGAGGCTTTTATCCGCATAGTGATCAGCAATGGCTTGCGGGTTCATGCCAACGGATAACGCCGCATTAAACACGGCGGCGAGATAGCCGCTACCGAGGACGATGATAAAACCCGTAACCAGCACTTTCCACGACACGGACAGCCGAGCAAAGTTAATCGTATTTGTCATGAGGGACTATTTCTCCATATCGTGCGTTTTGATCCACAGCACAGCACCCAATTCAACCGGATACTCTTTGCCATCGTGACTCATGGTCTCGTCGCTCTCCATTAAAGCGGCCATTCCCCACCAGCCTGATTTTGGCATCGCATAAGCAAATACACCGTTCGCATCGGCTTTGACGATCTGCGTAATAAAGGGATCAGCCGGTACCGTCACATCACCTTTCTCGTTGTAGTACTCCACCTCGACGCGGGCAAAGGGAACAGGCTTTCCATCCTGCTTGACCACACCACGAAAAAGGTTGTTGGTCCACAGACCATAAGGCCTTGTCAGCGGAGTAATTTCGGCCTTCAGCCCTAACTCATGGTCCCACCCCTCTTCCATACCAAAGGCATTCACGACGGTTTTCGTGTAGTGAATGATGAAGCGATCTTCCGCCGCTTCCCAGTAGGGTTGTGGTTCAACGAAAAAAAGATGATCGCCCGGTTTACGAATCTTGTAGCGGGCTTGATAAGCCGATAACGTATCACCAGCACGGTCTTTGTAAGTCGTCTTTTGCAACGTACTCAACAAGTCGATCTCTTTGCCTGCCACCCAGACACCGAAACGCACCGGCTCTTGCATGTTAAGCCCCATACCCTCGAAGGGATGAGTAAAGATCAGATCAAGGTTAATCTGGCGACTCTCGCCTGCAGAGACAATTTCATCCGAAGGGATAATCATCTGGAAATGAGCGTAGGCTGGCGCAACAGCGCCAGCCATACCGATCATTACAAGTGCCCTGGTTGAAAACCGTTTAAACCACGGCCTGTTTGTCATAATGATCTCCAATATTGGTTACAGAGCTGAACTCCAACCCATGCTCCAGCGATATTTCTCATCGTTGGATATGCCCGTCAGCTCCTGATAAATGGGATACGAGACGTTAGCATAAACACCCTGTTTATCGTTGATTTTGAAGTTAATACCCGGGGAGAGATAGACAACATCGCCACCACTGTTTTTCTTGACTTCATCGTTTTCAACATCCTGATCAAAAAATATGCCGTTGAGTTCGATGACGGGCACAATTGAGCTGTGGTGGGCAAAGCTCGCTGCCACGTCAACCTGCCAGGATTTTCCCTGACGAAATTGCTTGGCCCCCTGAGCGGCAAAACGATAGATCAGGTCGGCATCGAGCGCAATCTCCTCTGTAAGGTGACCACTGTACGCCACACCGCCTTGAAAGGTGATCGCACCGCTACCGGGCTGGTTATGGGTACCGATGATCTCGCCAGGAACATTCTCATCCCCCCCCCCTTTGCCTTTA
>JAADGQ010000009.1 GCA_013152295.1 Gammaproteobacteria bacterium
AAACACAACGATCGTATTTTTTACCCCGTGCTCACGGAGTAGCCGATCCGGTTTTAGATAATCCAGCTGCAGGCGCACACCACGCGCATCATCGCCATCCAGAAAATCCACATCCTCAATCGCCGGTCGAAATGATGGATTATTAAGGATGATCTCCAGCTTGTCCGGCACTCGAGGTCGCGTATATTTTTCCTTCACAGTGAACCCTTTTTGGTGCTGAGTTGCGCGAGATGGTTTGTCTTGAGCGATAAACCACGCCTCACGACTACTACTCCGTTAGCATACCGCAACGGCTGTTCGTTTATGCAGGTGATATACTCCCCGCCCATGTTGACCTACCCCGATATAAATCCCGTTGCGCTTGACCTCGGCGCAGTAAAAATTCACTGGTACGGCTTGATGTACCTCATCGCATTCAGTGGCGCGTGGTGGCTCGGTTGTCGGCGCACGATGCAGGCTGGCTCTGTGTGGAAACGCGATGAAGTTGGCGACTTGATCTTTTACGGCGCGCTCGGTGCGGTGCTGGGCGGACGCCTGGGCTATATCCTCTTTTATGATTTTGCCGCCTACGCCGCCGACCCGCTGAATATCTTCAAAGTGTGGCAGGGTGGCATGTCGTTTCACGGTGGCCTGCTTGGGGTGCTGGTGGCGATGTGGTTGTACGGTCGCGGTCGCAAGACAAACCGCAGCTTTTTTCAGGTGACCGATTTCATCGCACCGCTGGTACCGTTTGGACTGGGTGCCGGGCGCATTGGTAATTTTATAAATGGCGAATTATGGGGCGCGCCATCGACGGTGCCGTGGGCGATGATGTTACCCGATGGCATCGCGCGTCACCCGTCTCAGCTTTATGAAGCATTGCTCGAAGGCGCAGCGCTGTTTCTGATTTTGTGGTTTTACTCAGCCAAACCACGACCATTGATGGCGGTGTCGGGGCTGTTTCTGCTCGGCTATGGCGCGTTTCGGTTTCTTGTCGAGTTTGTGCGCCTGCCGGACGCACACATCGGCTATCGCATTCGGCTGGTTTACCATGGGGCAAGCGCTCTCTCTGCCGATGGTTATTGGCGGTGTGACACTGCTGGGATTGGCGCTGCGGCGGCAGCGTAAACAGGGCTAGTAGCATGCAACAGTATCTCGATTTGATGCGTTATGTACGCGACCACGGCGCGGCGAAAGAGGATCGCACCGGCACCGGCACGTTAAGCGTTTTTGGTTATCAGATGCGCTTTGATCTGCGTCGCGGTTTTCCAGCCGTAACAACAAAGAAACTGCATCTGAAATCGATCATTCACGAACTGCTGTGGTTTTTGCAGGGTGACACCAACATCCGTTACCTGAAAGAAAACGGCGTCACAATATGGGATGAGTGGGCCAACAAAAACGGCGAACTAGGGCCGGTCTACGGCTCGCAGTGGCGCGCCTGGCCAACACCCGGTGGTGGTCACATTGACCAGATCAGCCAGGTGGTTGAGCAGATCAGAAACAGCCCCGATTCACGGCGCTTAATCGTTAGTGCCTGGAATGTTGCCGAGATCGACAACATGGCGCTACCACCGTGCCACATGCTGTTTCAGTTCTATGTCGCCAACGGCGAACTCTCATGCCAGCTCTACCAACGCAGCGCCGATATTTTTCTCGGGGTGCCGTTCAACATTGCATCGTATGCGCTGCTGACGATGATGGTGGCGCAGGTGACGGGGCTGAAGGCAGGTGATTTTGTGCACACACTGGGTGACGCGCACCTCTATTCGAACCATCTGCAGCAGGTTGATCTACAGCTCTCAAGAGCACCTTACGCGCTACCGAAGATGGCACTCAACCTTGAGCGGCAATCTATTTTCGATTTCTGCTACGAGGACTTTGAACTGCTAGGTTACCAAAGCCATGCGGGAATCAAAGCACCGGTAGCCGTCTGATCCCCGCATGGTCTGGTAATTGGTAGGCGTTTACGTATCTGCTCTACCGTAGTTGTCATCGTAGCGAACGATATCGTCTTCACCAAGGTAGCTACCACACTGCACTTCGATGAGTTCCAGAGGCACCATCCCCGGATTTTCGAGGCGATGCTTTTCACCCACGGAGATGTAGGTCGATTGGTTTTCGGTAACCAGAAAAACTTTGTCACCGCACGTGACCTTCGCCGTTCCGGTGACCACGATCCAATGCTCCGCGCGGTGGTGGTGCATCTGCAATGAGAGTGTCGCGCCCGGATTGACAACGATACGCTTGACCTGAAACCGCTCGCTCACATCGACATTTTCATAGGTGCCCCAGGGGCGGTGGATGCGACGGTGAAAACTAGGCTCTGCGCGATCGCCATCTATCAGCTGGTTAACGATCAGCTTCACATCCTGAGCCTGATCTTTGTCCGCAACCAGCACGGCATCCGCCGTTTCAACAACGACGATGTTGTCCAGGCCGACGGCGGTAACCAGGCGGCTTTCGGAGAACAGCAAGCTGTTGCGGGTAGCGTGACTGCACACATCGCCGCGCGTCACGTTACCATCTTCGTCGCGTTTACTGATATCCCACAACGCACGCCACGCGCCGACATCTGACCACTCTGCATCGAGCGCGACCACGCAGCTGGATTCGCTAGCGACCTTCTCCATCACGGCGTAGTCGATCGAGTCACTCGGACACTCTGAAAAAATGGCACTGTCGAGACGGCTGAAGTCACCATCGCTCAATTGGCTATCAAATGCCTGCTGGCATGACGCCATGATATCCGGCCTGAATTGGTTCAGCTTCTCGAGCCACACGGATGCACGCATCATGAAGATGCCGCTGTTCCACAAATAATTACCCGACTGCACATACTCTGTGGCCGTTTCCATGTCAGGTTTTTCGACAAACCGTTCGAGACGGCATACAGCGGGTGATGCCTCTGCTGCTTGCGCACGCTCTGCCGTGATATTTTCACCCGCCAGCAGATAACCGTAGCCGGTTTCAGGCCGCCCCGGCACAACACCAAAGGTGACCAGATAATCTTTTGCAGCCATCTCGGTGCCTGCTCTAACGGCGCCAAAAAACGCGGCACTATCCTGAATTGCGTGGTCGGCAGGCATCACCAGCAACACAGGGTCATCACCCTGCTCTACCGCCGCTAATGCGGCGAGGGTCAGTGCCGGGGCGGTATTACGCCCCACTGGTTCGAGCATAATGCGCGCCGCATTGCGATCAAGTTGACGTATCTGCTCCGCAACCAAAAAGCGATGCTCCTCGTTGCAGACAATAATCGGCTCTGCAATACGCCATGAATCCATCGTGAAATCATCTAATCGGGCGGCAGTATCCTGCAGTAACGTGCGCTCAGTAACCAGCGGTAAAAACTGTTTTGGGTAATATTTTCGTGAAGCAGGCCACAACCGTGTGCCTGCACCACCACAGAGAATGACTGTTTGGATTAAATGATTGTTTTTCATGATTCCTATTGAATTCCAATTTTAGCAAGAATAAATATAACCTATTGTGGCGACTCAAGACTGTTCGCAGCCATCTCAATAGCAAAAATGAAAGATGGTGCGTTGAACGCTATTTCCTTGTTGGTGGGCGTTTTTTCGTTATTATGCTAACGCTAAGCTAAGGTTTTTACACGGTATATAGCCGTGTATTGAGAAGCCCGTCACTTTGCCAAGTTATTTGCTGAGTTATTCGATAACCCTTGCCGGGTTGAGTTTATACTAGCGCTCAGGCAATATTCTATGATCCCTCTTGCAGAGGGTTGAGAGGGGCCTGAAAATCGGCTGCCGTTATGCACCAAATAACCATAGAGCTAATACGATGCTTTCAATCGCAGTTCTGAACTCCAAGGGAGGGAGCGGAAAAACCACCATCGCAACCAACCTGGCCTCTTATTACGCCTCTCAAGACTATGCGACCGTGCTGCTCGATTATGACTCCCAAGGCTCCAGCAGCCGTTGGGTCGAATCGCGGCCAAAAAATTTGGCGCCCATTCACTCTGTGCCGGCATACCAACACCCCGGCAACGCCACACGCACCTGGATGACGCGCTTGCCACAGGGCACCCAACGCTTGATCATCGATACACCCGCCGCAGTGGATAAGCTGCAAACTGAAGACTTTATCCGCCGTGCTGACGTTGTTGTCATCCCCGTACTGCCATCACTCATCGATATGTATGCCGTGGGCGATTTTATCCGCAGTCTATACAAACTAAAACGCATACGCACCCAACAGACGCACGTTGCCGTTATCGCTAATCGCGTCAGAGAGCACACGCTGATCAGCAAATCCCTCGATGAATTTATCGGGCAGCTCACTCTTTCATTCTCAGGCAAGCTTCGCGATACACAAAACTATGTCAAGGCCGCTGAGCGAGGTGTCGGTATTTGCGACCTGCAACGGGCTCAAGTCAAACAAGATCTGGAGCAGTGGTCAACCCTATTGGCATGGCTCGACGACTTCGAAAAATCACCGCTGTTAGCAGCGCAAAGCGCTTAGTTTTTTTCTCCGCTGCCACGCAGCGCACACGCCTAGTGCGCCTCATCCCAATTATCACCCGAACCAATATCGACAATCAGCGGTACCGCCAGGGAGGCGACACCACTCATCGCATCGCGTACTGCATCAATAGTTGAGACAAGCTGCTCCTCTTTTACCTCCAGCACCAACTCATCGTGCACTTGCATAATCTGAGCCGCGTCCACACCACTACTTTTCAGCCATTGGTCAACACGCAGCATCGCCAGCTTGATGATGTCTGCCGCCGTACCTTGCATTGGTGCGTTGATCGCCGCGCGCTCGGCATATTGGCGTCGTTGGGCATTGCGTGAGTTGATCTCTGGCAAATGAAGACGGCGACCAAAGACAGTTTCGACATAGCCCTGCTCATGCGCCTGCTCGCGCATACAATCCATGAATGATTTCACGCCAGGATAGCGCGCAAAGTAGCGCTCAACGTATGCTTGCGCCAGGCCACGATCGACCCCGAGCTGGCGTGCCAAACCAAACGCTGACATACCGTAGATCAAGCCAAAATTGATCGCTTTGGCACTGCGCCGCTGATCAGTATCCACCTGCTCGGGTTCAATGCCGAAGATCTCTGCCGCTGTCGCACGATGAATATCCTGCCCTTCACTGAATGCGCTGAGCAAGCCTTCGTCCACAGAGAGGTGCGCCATGATGCGCAGCTCGATTTGCGAATAGTCTGCGGCAACAATTTTATAACCCGGCGGGGCGATGAACGCCTGCCGAATACGCCGCCCCTCTGCGCTGCGAATGGGGATATTCTGCAAGTTGGGATCGCTTGACGAAAGACGGCCCGTTGCGGTGACCGCCTGATGGTAGGAGGTGTGGACACGGCCACTCGCGGTATTTTGTTGCTCGGGCAGACGATCCGTGTAGGTGCTCTTCAACTTGCTCAGCGAGCGATAGTCTAAAATCAGCTGCGGCAACGGGTAGTCTTGCGCCAACTCCTGGAGTACCGATTCAGAGGTCGATGGCTGCTTTTTTGGGGTCTTTTTCAGGACCGGTAAGCCGAGCTTTTCGTAGAGAATAGCCTGGATCTGCTTTGGCGAGTTGAGGTTGAATCTCTCACCGGCCGCTTCGTGCGCCGCTGATTCGATCTGCTTCATGGTGCTGCCCAACGCTTCACTTTGGCTGCGTAGCATAGCGCTATCGAGCAGCACGCCATGGCGCTCCATCTGGCAGAGCACGGGTACCAGTGGCATCTCGATCGTCTCAAAAACAGTGCGGCTGGCATCGTTGGCCGTGAGCTGCGGCCACAGCACTTGGTGCAGGCGCAGGGTGATGTCGGCATCTTCAGCAGCGTAGGGCGCAGCTTGCTCGACAGCGACCTGATTAAAAGTGAGCTGTTTGACCCCTTTTCCGGCAACATCTTCGAAACGAATCGTGTTGTAGTTCAGATAGCGCTCTGCAAGTGCATCCATGTTGTGACGGGTGGCAGTGCTGTCGAGCACGTAAGATTCGAGCATGGTGTCGAAACGCACGCCGCGCAGAGTGATGCCATAGTTAGCCAGTACGCTCATGTCATATTTGATATTTTGCCCCACCTTCGCCAGCTCCGGGTCTTCGAGCAACGGCCGCAGTTTTTTCAGTGTACTGTCGAGTGTGAGCTGGGATGGTGCGCCGACATAGTCGTGCGCCACCGGCACGTAGGCCGCTTGACCGGGCTCGATGGCCATTGAAAAGCCAACGATGCGCGCCTGCATATAGTTCAGCGAGGTGGTCTCCAGATCAATGGCAAATAGCGGCGCGGTGCGCAGACGCTCGACCCAGCGATCCAGTGCCGCATCGTTCATCACGGTTTCGTAATCGCCATCGCGTTGGCACCCATTCTCGGGGCTATCCGCGCAGCCATCGCCACCGCTGCCTGGGCTCTCTCCCGGCAGCTGTTTCAACCAGCTGTTAAATTCCAGCCGTTGATAGAGTTCGCGCAGCCGCTCGTTGTCGGCAGCCTGGCTATGCAGTTCATTCAAATCACTCCGCTCCCCCAACACGCTATCCAGCGCAACGTCGCACTTTATCGTTGCCAGCTGCCGTGATATCGGTAGCTGCTCCAGGGAGGCACGCAAATTTTCCCCAACTTTACCTTTGATCTCGTCTGCGTGGACAATCAGGTTATCCATGTCGCCAAATTGGGTGAGCCATTTAACCGCTGTTTTTGGCCCAACTTTCGGTACGCCCGGAATATTGTCCGAGCTA
>JAADGQ010000135.1 GCA_013152295.1 Gammaproteobacteria bacterium
CCTGCGGTAGTGCCTCCACCCGTGGCTAAACCCACCACCAAGCCACCACCCAAACGGGTTATTCCGCCAAAGCCCAAACCTAAGCCCAAGCCGAAAATCAAACCTAAATCGAAGCAGAAAAAGCCGATTATTCAAGAGCCGCAACCCAAGCCGCAGCCTGTTGCGCAGGCTATCCCTGAACCACAGCCTGTTGTTGAATCGGCACCGCAGCCTGAGCCGGTTCAGCAGATCGAGCAGCCTGTTTCTACCGCACCATTGGATGCGGTGGCGACAGCCCGCTACGAGCAGTTGCTTGTTGCCTGGTTGGAAAAGCATAAAAAATACCCGCGCCGCGCCAAGCGCCTGCGCATCGAAGGGGAGGGGATGTTACGCATTCGCATCGATCGCAGCGGACGCACGCAACAGGTTACGTTGCAGCAGCGCACGGGTAATCGGTTACTCGACAGAGCTGCGCTTGAGATGGCGCGGCGGGCAGACCCGTTTCCGGCAATGCCGGAAAATGATCCGCGTCAGGGGTTGGAGTTTGTTGTGCCGGTGGTTTTTGCATTGCGCTAGTTCTCTTGCGCTCCCTCTCTCTTCGATTGATGCGCCATTCGTGGCGCATTCAGTGTGAAATGGCTGTCATTTTCGACAGTTCAGAAGTTTTTGCTGATGAGAAAAAACACATGATCAGGCCCTGTTTGAGATGTGTGTTATCACTCATGATGTATTTTATTTCTATTATAATCAGTTGGATAGTGTCCATTTAAGTAATTCTTGATCACCTTGGTATGTTTAGTGCTAAGGTGTAGTGTGTGTGCTTCTGCGTAAGCACTGACAGGCCATACATGGCAGATAAACACTATCAAGGAAATTACAATGATTAAAACAGCACTTCCTCTGCTGGCAGCAGCACTATTTACTTTCTCAACAACTGCAGCAGTTGCAGATGAAAATCCCCTGTCGGGTTATACCATTCACGTATCGGCACCTCATGTGATGAATGGTGAAGTTGTCGGGCCATTTCATCACTACTGCAAAGCGATTAACGCAGATATTATCCAGTGCATTTTGTTTGAATCTACGGATGCCAATGCCAAGATGACTGAAGTGGAGTATATGATCTCCAAAGATCTGGTGAAAAAACATACGCCACAGTGGAAGTGGGATATGTATTGGCATGACCATAAGCAAGAGATCGAAACAGGCCGGGTTGCTATTCATAATCCAACAGATCCCAAAGCACAGAAGGGCTTGGTTGATGTTGTTGCTAAAACAGATGGCATCATTTTTCACGTCTGGCCCGATGGCGCTGCTATTCCAGATGGCACTGTAGGTATTCCTCAGTCTGTAGGGCATTGGGAAGAGCTTCACGGAAAAATCGAGAAGTGATTTTCGTGCTCGGATAGTTACTCAGAGCGTAAGTTGCAGAGACGTTTGGGCTGCTCGCCTGTCGGGCTGCCCAAACGTCTGCTTGGTTTGAGTGATGATGGGGGAGGATGTTTTTGTGCGTTGTAAGTTTTTTATCTGTTTGTATTTGTCGTGTATTGCGGCACTGATCGTTGCGGACCCTGCGTTAGCGTTTCACAGTGATGTCTATCAGACCAGAGTTCCTCAAGATCAACTTGATGCCGCAATAGCGAGCAAGAACCCTTACAAAAACACGGCGGAGCGTATTAAGCGCGGTCGCCAAATTTATTTTGGTAAAGGGTTGTGTGTGACATGCCACAGCAAAGATGGCACGGGCGTCAGACTGCCTGGCCATTCACCGCGAGATTTTACCGATGCGCGCTGGCAACGTTTGCGCAGTGATGGTGAGCTGATGTGGGTGCTTAAAAACGGCAGCCCTGGCACGGGTATGCCAAAACGCGTGGGTACCGTTATCAGCGAAGAGGACGGTTGGAGCGTGATTCATTTCATTCGTAGCTTCATAAGTGTGAATTGAAATTTTTCGCATCGGTGAAGCTAACCCCCTCTACATCGATGAGGTATAAAAGCGATAGCTGTTGCGTTGTGATTTGGCGCTGTACATGGCCTTATCTGCATTCTTGATCAACACGGCCATCTCTTCACCGTCGATGGGGTAGCGGCTGATGCCAATGCTGGCGGAGACGCGGAACTCATGTTCGCCAATGGTGTAGGGTGCATTGAGAGAGTCTATGATCTTGCGCGCGACCAGTGCAACGTCAGAGTCCTGGTGCGCATCGGTGACAATAACCACAAATTCATCCCCGCCAACACGTGCAATGGTGTCATTTTCGCGCACACAGCTATTTAGGCGCCCTGCTACTTGAATCAAGAGCTGGTCACCTGATGCATGACCCATCTCGTCGTTGACGATCTTGAAACGGTCCAGATCGATGTACATCACCTGTAGCTGTTGGCAGTTACGTTTGGCGATGGCCAGTGCATGTTTCAATCGATCTTCAAGAAGAATACGGTTTGGCAGCCCTGTTAGCGGGTCGTGGTGGGCGAGATGCGCTAAGCGGTTCTCGGCCTGTTTTCGTTGCGTTATATCACGCATTACTCCGATGTACTTGCTGCCCGATTTGAGAGGGAGTTCGCTGACGGCCAGCTCCACAAAAAACAGCTCACCACTGTAATTTTTTACACTGAGCTCGCCACCGCTTTTCAATATGTTGACGGTATCCGTCTGCGCAACCTCTGTTAAAAGGTCTCCACTTTCGATGTGGTCCGGCTCACAGAGCAGCATGTTGACATGTTTTCCGCACACCTGTGCTGATGGGTAGCCAAACATTATTTCGGCGGCTCTGTTGAAACTCTCTATCACCGCATTTTGGTCGAAGATCACCAGGGCCACATCCATTTTATCCATGATAATACGGCTACGGATCTCTTCACTATGTAACGCCTCCTGCATGTTGTTGAATGCGGTCTGGACCTCACCCAGCTCATCGCGGCGCTTGGTAACAGCGAGTGCACCTGACTGTTGCTCGGGGAACTCGCGCAGAGCATTTCTCAGTTCAATGATGGGAAGGACGATATCACGCCGCAGAAACAGCCACAGCGTTAGCCCCAGCACGATGACGACAGCAGCTGATGTACCCCATAGCGCCAGCCGCATGTCTTTGATGCGTTTTTGAGCAAGGCTGGTTGATACCGTCAGCTTGAGTATGCCCCTCAATGGCGATGACTCATAACCGTGACAGGTGAGGCACTCCTGTTTTGCCCGAATGGGATAGAAAACGGTCATTTTCTGATGATCTTTGCCGAACTCGAAAGCAACGTTACCCCCACGAGCTGTGTCGAAGCTGTCGGTAATGGGGTGAGAGCCGTTACCCATGGGTGGCACGGCTACGCGTTGAAAGCGTTGCTCTTGCAGGTGATTATTGACGGCATTGACAGTCTCCATGTCAACGAACGCTTCTTTACCGTTGCGGCGAAAAATTTCCAGGTTAACGATATCCTGTTCGTCGTGGACGCGTTCGATCCACTCTCTGGCAAGCATCCCCTGACCATTCAGCATAATAGTCTGAAGGCCCGCAACTAGAACCCCTGCTTGGCCTTGCGCCAGCTGTTTTGCCTCCTCTTCGAGAGTTACTGTCAGCCGCCTTTCGATGTTTAGCGTCATCAGCAACAGCATACCGAACAGCAGTGCAGAGACCACTGCCGCAAGGCGAACCCCCAAGCTGGAAAACAGGTTCATTTTACGCACTCCAGGTACCGTGAGAGTGATTTTTTTGCCGAATCCATTGTTAGCAGCACACCCGGTCTACGCAATGTAGCACTTCGTTGGCCGAATGTTAAGAGAGTAGAGTGTGAGGTTTTATGTAATAAAGCAGACGCTTATCTAGCAGGCATGACCCCTCAAGGTCTATTTTTCTGTCCGGACAAGTCAGGTGTTGATTTCCGCAGCGCCATGCTGGACTTTACGTTGTGTGGCGCAATCGATCTGAAAATAGGGGTTTTTATCGCCATCCACGCGAATGGCTGTTAGTGCACCTCCCCAGATGCAGCCAGTGTCCAGTGGATACACATCGCTGGCTCGATGGCCCATGAGTGTTGACCAGTGGCCAAAGATGATTCTGCTGCCACGGCTGGCTCGTGTGGGCATGTCGAACCAGGGTAGTTGATCTTTGGGCTGTCTTCCCGGCTTGCCCTTGTTTTTCAGTGCTAGGCGACCATCAGTAGTACAGTAGCGGATACGGGTCAGTGCGTTAATAATATAACGTAGCCGATCGACTGCAACGCAGTCATCAGACCAATGGTCGGGCTGGTTGCCATAAAGGTGTTCCAACAGAGTTGTGTGGTGAGCGGATTTAAGGCAGGCCTCTACCTCAGCGGCATATCGCAACGCGTCAGACAGGTTCCATTGGGGCGGCAAGCCCGCATGCACCATGGCAAAGTGCAGTTTCTGATCGTGATGAAAGAGTGCTTGTTGGCGTAGCCATGTCAGTAGCTCATCTCGGTCGGGGGCTGATAACACGTCGTGAAAGGTGTCGTTACGGCGGGGTGGTTTTCCGCTATGCGCAGTTGCCAGCAGATGCAGGTCATGGTTGCCCAGTACAATGGTGGCGCGCTGCCCAAGGCTTTTGACAAAGCGCAACACGGCCAGTGACTCTGGCCCCCGATTAACAAGGTCACCGGCAAACCAGAGACGGTCTTTGCGTTCGTCAAAGGCGATATGTTCCAACAGCTGTTGCAGCTCACGGTAGCAGCCCTGCACATCGCCTATCGCATATATCGCCATGGCTAATAAGCCACAGCGTGGGCGGCGGGATGCTTGCAGGGTCTCATGTTTGCACCAACGTGTGCAGCGTAAAGATGGTTTTACTGTATAGCGGAAATGGTCTCTTCGGTGTGTTCATTTTTGTTATAGCGGGCAGGGAGTAGTTTCGATAAAACTGCGAAGCTCTTTTTAATCCATTCGTCATAGATGGCCATTACGGTACGTTGAGCGTTTGTCTCATGCACTTCGATGGACTTCTCTTCAAATGGGTAGACTTGCTCCTCCAGCAGTAGCTCATACTCTTCAAGTTCCTCTTCGTTGAGTCCCTTCGGGCGCTCCGATTTCATCAGCTCTTCGGCAAATTTACGGTATATTTCACCAACAGTATAAGTTGCCTCGGTCGTCACTTCGGCGATGCCATAGTTAGAGACTTTGCTGTAGGCATCCAGTGCCGATTTCATTCTCTTTTTCTTAAGCCGCATGTTTGTTTTCAGCGGAGCGACCAAGCGAACTTGATTAAAAGCCTGGTACTGAGGTTTGGCTAGTGTTAGTGATGCATTTGCTGCTAGGTAGCGCGCACGCGCTGTGCTTTTGCTACTTTGTGCTTTTTCTGCACTAACAATTTTTCTTAGCCAATAGCGACGCTTGTTCTCTTCTTTGGTTTTTGTGTAGAGCAACACCAAGTGGTTACGTGCTTCCATGGCTTGATCGAATGGCTTGGGAAAGAGTGTTAGATAGCGTTTGTAGGCTGCGACGGAGCGGCTTAACAGATTCGATTTTTCATACAACTCAGCTGCTTGCCAGATCGCTTCGCGGCGTACTTCGGGATCGCTGTTAACACTGACGATTGCCTCGAATTCAGCTGCGGCTTTCGATGTATCGTTCAGTTTGCTGTAGGTCAGCGCCAGTTTGGCAGGCACCTCTTTTTGCAGTGGATGGTAACGGAAATCGCGGCGAAATTGCTCTAATACACTGGCAGCACGCTTCCAGTTTTTTATATCGATTAACGTAATCGCAGCATCGTAGGTCGCTGTGGCGACAATCGGAGATTTGGGTACTTCGCGGGCAACCCGTAAAAAGTGATCGACTGCCGCAGACTTGGCACCGATGCCACGCATAAACTCACCCTGCTTATAGATAGAAGCAGCTAGGCGCTCTTCCCACTCTTTACGGTTTTTGTGGTTCGCTGAGGTTAACTCTAGTACCTTTTTATAGGCAGATTCTGCGCGTGTATAGACTTTACGCTCAAAAGCAGCGAAAGCAACAATGGCCCACATGGCGCGTTGCTGCTCTTTGTCTGCTCGATTACCGTAAGCGAGTACGCGTTGTGCCAGCTCTTGTGCTTTATCAGTTTGATCCGACGCAAAAAGGTCTTGAGCTGCTTTGGCCAAAACCGCCGGAGTGCGCTTATCCATAGGAAAACCGTCGGCAAACTTCAGCGCGCTGGCCGTTGCTTCTTGCAGTCGTATCTCACGCTGTTTGGCAGGTGCATGCTGTGCCAGGTATTGATAAGAGAGTAGTGCGCTATATGCTGCTTCTGTTGTATCGTTGTGAGCAGGGTAGTGGTAGGCGCTCTTGTCGTATTCGATAGCCGCTTGGGCGTACTTCCCATTGTCATAGAGAATTTCCGCGAGCAGGTAGTTCATGCGTGCGGCCAGTTTATCTTTGGGAAAAGAGTCTAAAAATACGCGGTACCAGCGAATAGCCTGCTGGTAGGCTTGTTGTTTTTTACGCTTCTGATAGAGCGCGTGATAATAACGCGCTAACTCCTCAGTACTTTGTCGTATGTAGGGTTCGATCCGCTGGCGTTGCACGACATTGATGTTCCTCCAAAATGTTGTACCAACACCAAAGCGCTCCACCAGCTCGCCTTTAAGCTTTAGCACTTCGGCAGAAAAACCGCCGCTTTTGTAAGCTTCGATCAAACTGACCTGGAACAGCGGTGCCTCGGCATGGTCCGGGTGAGTTTTAATAAACGTGCTGTATACATCGGCAGCATCCTGAATGCGCGATTGCGCCAGAAAGTGGCTGCCCAGCTGTCGGTAAATTTGGCTTTCGTATCTCGCGTATTGCGTGGTGGCAAAATAGTCAGCGAGCGCGGGTGCTCCTCCTAAATACGAAAAGCTGACACTGATGACGCGCAGCGTATCGTCAATAATTTCCCGCTCGGCGAGGTTTTCACCTTTTGCCCGCTCCAGAGCAGATCGCCGTCGCTTCATTTTAATATCAAAAAAAGCAAAAAATGAGTCCAGGGCGCCCTTGTATTTTTCCCGTTTAAACAGCGACCAGCCGTGTTTGTAGAGAGAGCGTTCATAAAATTGTGAGCGCTCGCCAATGCGTAGTACGGCGCCATACGCGGCTACAGCTTTGCGATATTTTTGGCGCGTAAAATAGAGTTCACCACGTCTGAATTGCGCCTCATCGAAATAGATTGTGTCAGGGTATTGTGCTACCAGTCGGTCAAGGGTGCGCAGTGACTGCTTCATGTCGCCATCTTGTTCATAAGCGCGTGCCAATTGATAGAGCACCAAGTCGTTCTCTTCTTGCTGCGGGCTTAACGCAAGAGCACCTTTATAGAGACTGATGGCACGCTCGAAATTTGGTTCTTGTAGGGGAGGAGTCGGGGTGCTTGGGTCTACGGCCGCAGGCTCTTTGGCGAATTGTTCTTCGCCTTTTTCCATCTCAAGATTGGCCAATCGACGTACCGCATCGATATAAAAGGGGCTACCTTTTTCTGCTACAGCGATAACCGCCTGGTAGCTCTCAATAACTTTGTCGAGAGATGCTTCCGCTACTTCGTCGTGGTCGACCTCTACGGTGAGTTTGTTGAGCTCCTTTAATGAGTGGCCATGCGTCACTTTTTTTGGTGTACTGCATGAGGTCAGGGTTATCGTGCTCAGTGACACCGCTATGGTGACGAGCAGCAGGCGCCATATAGTCATCATTGGGCGCTCTGCTCTTGCTTGGCGCGATCATATGTCTGCGCAACCGAGATTTTGGCTTGCAATAGAAAATCACGGAGATAACCGCGCCGCTTTTCCAGTGACTCGATAGCCACCTCGTTTAACAGCTCTTCTTGTGTTTGCAATGTCGTGTTGATGCGCGCGAGTTGTCCTTCGATGCGCTGCCGCAACGAGCTGATCTCTGTATCGTATCGAATGAATGCTTGGGGCCGATTGCGCAAGCCGTTTTCGAGCGATTGTCGCCGCGCCTGGTTTTCTGCATATGCCTGATCGACGTTGCCCAACGCTTTATTTGCTTGCCATAAGCGGGCTTTAAAGTCGGCGTTCGCTCGCCATAATAAAATGCCACGCACCATGCGCAGGCGTTCATTGTAGTTATCGACTTTCATCTGTTTTGACAACCGTTGCAGCTGTTTTTTCAAACGCTCTGTGGTCGCTAGCATCTTCTGTTCTGCGCGCGGTGCTACAGCAAAAACGTCATCACGCTCTTTTATCCGTTGCAACTGAGCAGCGTAGGTATCGCGGCGTTTTTTCAGCGCTTTGAGATCGTGAGATTTGAACAGCGATTTAATCCACGGTATACGGCGTTTGTAAGAGTCGCCCTGCGTTTCAAGCAGTGTCTCGTAAATCCCAAGGTCATCCAGGCGCTGCTTCAGCTCCTGCTTGAGAAAGCGTAGCTCTCTGTAGTTGCGCAACCCCTCTTGAAAGTCTCTTTGTGCGATCAGATTAATTAAGTAGCGGCTGGTTGACGTGTCCGGTATCTCTTCGAGTTGCCAAAAACCATCCATGCTACGGCTAGTGTCATTGGCCAGCAGACTCTCAGGAAGGCTGCCACCGCGAATCGAATCGATCATCAATGATAGTCGTTGCAACTCATCGTTGAAGACAACCATTGCACTTTGGTAGTGCTGCAGCGCTTGCTTGTTGGCGCGCAGTTGAGCCAGCGCATAGGGGACGGCCAGCAGCGCTTCTTGGGTTGCGCGCTCCTGGCTGTCTCGCTGCTGTAACTCCATCCAGTATACGAGCGCCTGGCGGTACTGCCCCAAAACTGAATGTGCCCAACCCATGGCTAGCAGCGCTTTGTCGGATAACAGGTCATTGACTTGCACCTGTTCCAGATGTTGTTTTGCGGAGGAGGGTTGTTGGCGCTGCAGATAGGTGAGGGCCAGCGTAAGGTTTGCTTGATCCTTGATCGCGCTGATCTCTCCGCTATTAACGTCAACTTCTGTTGCGCCAATCTGCTCGAGCTGGAGAACGCCCTCAGTGAAATTGCCTTTGCGTAATAAAGCAAGTGCTAAATTATAGGCGCCGTAGTAATACCACGCAGATCCATTGTCGATGGTTTTGAGAAGCTCAGCAGTCTCATCGTACTGCCCACGCTCTATCAATGAGGTCGCTTGCAGAAAAATGCGTTCGTTCTGGGATTCAGCGGGCAACTCGCCCTCGATGCGAGATAGCGCCTGTTCAGCACTCTCGATGTGACCACGTTGACGACGGACTTTAGCCAGCTGAAACCAGACGCGATTGCGCACGTCAAGCGGTGTGTTCTCATCAATCAGCTGTTCAAATATCTCCGTCGCTTTACGGTGAACGCCATAAGATAGGTAGACACCAGCCAGTAGTAACTGCGCATCTTTGCGATTCTGTTTAAGGCGTCCCTGTTGATCTGCCGCCAGTAATTGGATCAGCGCGTCGTAGTGGTGATTCTGGTAGTAGTCGTAGAGCGCTTTACCGTAGTAAAGGTCTTTGACCTGGATTTTTTCTGTTTTGGACGCCGCGTGACTACTGCCACTCGCCAAACAGAGCACCACCAATGCAATTGAAAAATGTGCTAATAACCGTCGCATAGAGATATTAAACAGTCGTGCTGGTGTAAAGTTGATTGCAGGTGGCCTATTCCCACTCACGAATGGTGAACTCGGGCTGCTGACGCTCTGCGGAGTCCACCACCTTCAGTTCAATATATTTGGCATCGTCACTTTTCTCGAAAATCAAGCTGGTGCCTCGACGAAAGCTGCGGCCTTGAGGGCCTTTGCCGTTGAGTATTGCCACAATTTCATGTTGTCCGTTACGCAGGTTACCAATATAGAGCTGTTGTACCCCGCCGCGTTCTAGGGCTTTGCCTTCCCGTGCGGTGTAAAGGTAGTTCGCTACGTTTTTGTCGTTCAATTTCAGGCTTACAGAATCGAGAGTAAAGAGCACACCGGAGTCAACAGAGACAAACACCACAACCTGCGTGTTGGCCGGGAACAGCAGCTCCTCTTCGAGAATGAAAAAATCGCGGTTTATCTTTACGATCTCCTCTTTAAGCGATTGAATGTCCGCTTCCAACGATTCGGATGGCTGCTGTGTGGTATTTGCACCAGCAGCACTGGCACCGCTGAGGGCGGCCAACCACACTACTATCACCACAGCAGATATAAACAACGTGTTTAGTTTCAATGCTTTTTACCTCTCAACCTCATGAGTCGCAATCCTGGCACAGCTGTCTCCCCGTGCGCCTCGCCAGCGGTGAAAAGTTTGCACTCCGCACCGGCTGTTTTGCCGAGGAACTCGAAAATCTGAATTAAACCGAGGCATTATAGAGAAAGAGCAGCCTGCTTGTCTTCTTCTTGTGTCACACAAGGAGTGCCTAACAGTCGCCCTCAGAGCGCCGAGCATGCACGCCACAGATGAGAGGTGCAATCGGGCTCCATCGTGGTGGGTGTCAGAGCTGACAGGCGCGGAGGAGGGATTAAAGAGGAGGGTAGGGCGCGCGTGCTAAGGGATCCAGCCAAAATCGTTACTGTGCCGACACGTCGTTCAGCCCGGAAGAGAAGCGTACGCGGCCTTTTTTGTCCACGATCACCGCTTCGATGCCGGGCAGTGACTCGATCAGTGCCAAACCTCTTTTCGGGCCAAGGACGAAAACACTGGTTGAGAGTGCATCAGTTGTTGTGGCATTCGGGCCGAGAATGGAGACGCTGCGGGTCGATTTTACTGACTTCCCTGTCACGGGGCTGAGAATGTGGTGGTAGCGCACACCATTGAGTTCGAAATAGCGCTCGTAGTCCCCGGATGTGGAGATGGCGCTGTCGGTCAGTGGAATAGCAACGATGGTGCCCTCTTCGTTGCGTGGATCACGAACACCGATCATCCACGGTCGTCCTCTCTTGTCGCCGAGAATACGGCTGTCGCCACCAGCCGAGACCAGGGCCTGCTCGATACCCAGATTGCGCAGAATAGCGATTGATTGGTCAACTGCGTGGCCTTTGGCGATGCCCCCCAGGTCGATAATCACCCCTTGACGGGTAAAGCTCACGGTGGACTGTTTGTCGTCAACGATGACGTGGCGGTAATCGATGGCGGGCAAGGCGGTTTCAAGCATCTGTTCGGTGGGTTTTATGGCGCGACGATAGTCATACAAAAACCCTGCGCTGGCAAAGGTTATATCAAAGCTGCCCGATGTTTTGACGGAGAATTCGAGCGAGCGCTTAATCAGATCCAGTAGCTCCCGACTCACGACGACCGGGTGATCAGCGGCACTTTGGTTGATGTGCGACAGTTCGCTCTGTGCAATGAAAGGGCTCATTAGCTTATCGATACGGTGCATCTCTGCCATCACTGCTGCTACTGCTGCTTCGCCGCGCGCTCTATCTTCATGCCACAGCTCCACCCGTACGGATGTCCCCATTATGGGCTCTTCACCCTTGATCCACTGGGCCTGCGCGAGCGGTGGCAGCAATAGAACAGCGGAGAATAAAAAAAGAGGAAAGCGCAGTACCACAAAACGATTCATAAAATCACTCATTGATTAATCCTGCTTTGTCACATCTGATAAATGCATTTGATGTAGGAGTGGCGCCTCGCCACGAACGGGTTTGGCCGAGAGACTCATCGCGGCGGGGCGCCACTCCTACGGCGGGGTTTGACACAGTAGAATTAACGGCGTTCGTTTTTATCAAACAGCTCAATTTCATGGTCAATGGACCTGCAACCAAAAAGTGACTGGACCATCATTGGTCAGGGTCACTTGCATATCCGCCCCAAACACGCCTGTCTCTACGCTGTCGTGCAGCACGGTGGCTTGTTTGAACAGGTGGTCGAATAGCCGTTGCCCCTCATCGGGCGGGGCTGCTGGCGTAAAATTAGGTCGCAGCCCTTTGTTAGTATCTGCAGCCAATGTGAATTGGGAGACCAGCAGCAGCCCACCGCCGATATCCGCAAGGCTCAAGTTCATCTTGTCAGCGCTGTCGGAAAAAATACGATAAGCCAGCAGGCGTCTGGCCATCTTCTCGGCGGCAATCTCCGTATCACCTCGCTCAACGGCCACCAGTGCCAGCATGCCATGACCAATACGACCAATGCATGTGCCATCTATGCAGACCTCCGCCTTGATCACGCGTTGCACCAGAGCAATCATTCAGTTGTTAATCCTTTTTTTGTCGTCGAGCACTGCTAATTTAATCAGGTACATATTGCACATTTTTTTTGCGGAAAACTTCCGAGCGGTCATGTTGGTGGTGCTTTAATCTTGGTTTCGCAGCAAGAGTTTCCTGGTGATTCTTTGGTAATAGAGGGATGCGGTGCTACAAGGATGTTTCAAGCATCTGTTGCCGAATTCCCGAACTTATGATGGATGGTACATGCTGCTCGCTATGTATTGGCCTTGGCATGAGGCTGGACGGCGAATCGAGGGAGTGTCATAGAGAGTCATTTTGTGTTTGCGAATAGCAGCACATGGATGTGCTGCTCCTTCTCTCTTCTTTATCCTCTTCTCACTTCTTCATGTAATGGACGATCGTTCCATTGAGCCTTTCTCATTTTTTTCAATGGGTTAACCTGTCGTTTACAGCGCTTCGCGGCGGATTTTTTCACCGCTCCGCTACAGTGAGCGTTACCTCGTCGTTCACCTCTCCGCGAGAGTAGTGCATGACAACGCGGTCCCCCGGCTTGAGTGCGCGCAATAATCTGGCGTAGTGTGACAAATCTTGCAGCGTGTTGCTATCGAGTCCAGTCAAGATATCCCCCTCTTTTAAGCCTGCTTTTCGCGCGGGCGAACCTGCAATGGTTCCTGTAATGCGCACCCCTGATCCGGAGTAGGTGAAGTCGGGAATGGTGCCAATACTGACGCGTCGTCCTTTTGTCGATTTTTTATGGCGGCCTTTTTCGGTTTGTGGCGCGTGATTCGGTAGTGTTACCGTGAGTGGTTCTTCGCGATTGGCCAGATACTCGGTGGCCTCTTTCAGGATTGCAGCGATTTTAACCAAACCAGCACGATCAATTTTATCGATACTGTCTGCAGGGCGGTGAAAGTCGCCGTGCACGGAGCCAAATAGCTGAATACCCGGTACACCGATGTTGTAAAAGCTTTTCTGGTCGCTGAAGCCGAAGTCGGTGGAGATACTGTTTGTTTTAATGCCGGTCACAAAACCAGCGCCGCGAAATATATGAACCCACTCGGTTGCTGATCCGGCGCCAAAGATAGTGACGGGACGGTCGCCGAGGCGGCCCACAGTGTCGAGATTAACAACCGCCATTGCTTTGACTGCCGGGTAACGCTGCATCGCCTTTATGTAGTGGGCTGAGCCGAGCAGTCCGGCCTCTTCTGCGCTGAATGCAGCAAACACAATGGTGCGTTGTGGCCGCCATTTTTTGGCGACACGGCGTGCCAGCTCCAACATGACGGCAACGCCGCTGGCATTATCGTCTGCGCCATGATGTATCTGTCCCTCGTCACCTTTGTGGACATCGGGCCAACCTAAACCGAGGTGATCGTAGTGGGCGCTGATGATTACGCTCTGGTCATTCAACGCCGGGTTGGTGCCGGGCAAGAGTGCGATCACATTGCGCATGTTGATCTTGCCTAGCGGTGCACCAACGTCATCGCTCCAGGTTTGAAAATAGCTGCCGTTGTCACCGCCAGGCTCAAGGCCTGCTGCTTTAAAGGATTCAGCAATGTAGTCAGCTGCTCGGTCGAGCTGCACAGTGCCCAGCCCGCGCCCCTGCATCTCATCGCCAGCAAGCACCTGAATATCCTGCATCATCGCGTTTTCAGAAAAGACCGGCGGCAACTCTGCCAATGGTTGACGATGTACTTTTTCGCCGCGTTCACCCTGAATAGATGCTCCGTCGTGTTGTGTGATAACGATACTCATGGGCGAGTTGAGCACCGCCCACTGTCCTTTTTCTATATTGGTGGGTGCGCTGCCTTCGAAGACCAGATAGCTGTATTTGCGGTAGTGCGGTAGTTTGCGGGTTAATCCTGGTAGCGCTGCACTGTCGTTGGTCGCGAGCCACAACAGTGTGCTATCGCTACTGTCCGGGTGACGTGCGGTGAACAAAAAGGAGTGGTTATCCCTTGGGTAAGTTTTGTTGTTTAGCTGCGCATAGTTGGCGCTCAATTCAACACGTTGTTTCGTGAGTGCTTGTTTCATTCGTGGCGCAAAAGAATTATTCCAGCCGAGTAACCAGATGGTGCGATCCGCTGGCAGTGACTTGATGTCACTATCCAGCACTATGCGCCACTGTCCTGGTTGGGTGTTACGCCACATTTCAGCCATGCGCTGATAGGCTTGCAACAGAGGCTTATCAGCCCGAGAAGGCAAAACCACCAATACCTGTTCGGCACCAAACCCTTGCGATAGCGCTGACGGAATCTCTCGGCTATCCAGTCGTCGAAACAGATCAAACTCCGGATCGACCTCAAGTAACCAGGGTCTTGTCGCCAAATTTAGTTCAAGCAATGCTTTTTTATCTGTCATCGTTAGCGTCTGTTGAACGGTTTTTTTCTGCCCCTGCAGATGAATAACCAGTGGCACTGTCAATGTGTAGGGTGCCTGTTTCTGCGTCTGTTCGATGACTGCGCTGAGGTGATAGCCGTCCACCGTTTGAGTGGCGTCAGCACTCTTGATGCGCAGAGAGGGTGCCCCGGCTTGTTTAACCCACTGTTGAAAAAATTGTGCGAGATCGCTTTTTGTGATGGGACCAGAAGCTGTGGCGGGATTAGAGGTCGCGACGGAATTAAAAATGTGCTCCACATCACCGAAAGTGGCTACGCTAAATTTGTATTGACGATAGAGGCGGCGCAACGCTTGTACGAAGTTTCTATCCCCCAGTTGTTGGCGCAACATATGGAACAACATTAACGTTTTGCCATAGCCGACCGCTTCGGTGGCAGAGCTGTGGCGGGAGCGAAATTCAGTGAGCGCAAAGTCACGGCCCTCATTGACGAAGTCACTATATTTTTGCAGGATACCGCGCCGATAGGCCGCGCCAGTGCCGCGCTGCTCGGTGACGAGGTGATCTGCCAGATAGGTGGTCAGCCCCTCTGCCCAGTTTCCCTGCTTGTAATCAACAAAGACGCCGTTGCCCCACCAGTTATGCAATATTTCATGAGGGTAAGAGGAGTGCAAGATAAAAGGGAAGCGGATCACGCGTGGCCCGAGCAGTGTAAACGAAGGCATGCCGTAGCCGGTATCCCAGAAATTTTCCACCAGCGCAAATTTTGCGTAGGGGTACGGCCCTAGTAGTTTGCTGTACATGGCGATGTATTGGGCGGTGACATCCAGATACTTCTGTGCCAGCGCGCTGTCAGGGCGGTGCAGAAACACCATTGCCTGTACTGTGCCCATGTTTTGACTGTACTCCGTGAAGCGGTTGGCAACGACGTAAATGTCATCCTGTGGTGCTTTCTCAACCCAGCGAACGAGTTGCCTGCCTGACTCCATAACGTTACGTTGTCGCGCTCCCTGACTCACTGCCGTCCAGCCCGCAGGCAGGCTGATATCCAATGAAAAATTGACTAACGTACCTTCAATTAGTGGGTACCACAACGTGGTATTGGCGAGAAAAATTCCTTGGTTACTGATGAGCCCAGGTGTCTCGTTAAAACCGCGCGCATACTGTTCGCCATCGGCGCTGATAGGGTGGTTGATGTGGCCGCTATAGGTGAGTTTGATGCTAGAGGCACCAGAGGTGCCAGCGGCCATGTTTACCCGATAACGTTTGAATGGAGCCAGGCCCTGGTTATTTTCGTTACCTGGCACTTTTTGAAGTGGTTCGATTGTTGCCGAAGAGCTCTCTATGCTCAGTGCGGCATGAAGCATGAACTCAAATGAGCCGTTACCGATCCATTCGTCTGGCAGCGTGATGAGATCCTCTACTGCAATAGTGGAGCGTTCCGGCTCCATCGTCACATTGAGTTCGTGGTGGATCGACGGTGCGGCGTGCACGTGTGATGTTACCGAGCTGGTCGCGACAACGAGTAGCGCAAAACTCAAGACCAAAAGGCGGTGTAGCCTGCGGTGTTCTATTTTCATTGCAGCTCCCTGCGTTGGTGGTTTGCCTGTGCCCATCATTGTCCGTGCCGATGATAGCCTAATACGCACGATTTTTGCAGCCGTCTCTGTTTAGTACTTTCAAACAATCGTGTAATTGATGAAAGGAGGTATTTCAGATGCTAAAAAGTTTCATTGGCAACTCTATATGTCGGGTGATGAGCGGTGTGGCAGCAACCATTTTTAGCCTTTTAGTGGGGGTTCCGGTTGCGGCTCATCAGGCATCAGCAGTGCCGGTATCCGCAGCGATGCATCACGTCGTGAAGCAGCATACGGCGATTCGTGAACTGCCCATATGGAAGCTGCCGAACGTTGATCGTGCGGTGGAGTCCTACTTTTCCTCCGATAGTAAGCGGTTGATCTTTTACGCAAAATCAACTCAATCGGACACTTATAACATTCATACTGTCGACACGGACGGCGGGCACTTGCGGCGCATTAACAAGCTCGGACAGGACGCTTGTTCATTTTTCTTTCCCGACCGGTCACGGGTGGTCTTTACCTCGACTAAAGATAATCTCGACATGCCGCGCGGCAACTGGTCGCATGTAAAAAACTACCCTCAAGGTGCCGAGCTTTACACCGCCAATTTGGATGGTTCCGATGTCAAGCGTTTGACGAATAATGCCTATTACGATGCCGAGGTGTCGCTCTCTCCGGATGGGCAGTGGATTCTTTTCACCCGTCAGATCAACGGCAGGCTTGATCTGTGGCGCATGCGTCCCGATGGTCGTGATGTGCGACAGATTACCCATTCGCCTGATTTGCAGGAGGGCGGATCATTTTATATGCCCGATAGTGAAACGATCCTCTTCCGCGCCTGGAATTTTTCTGATGAGGATAAGATGGACAAAGCGATGGAGATCTACACCGTCAAACATGATGGCACGGCACTCACCCAGTTAACCCATGATGGCGGTGTTAACTGGGCGCCTTACCCGACGCCTGATGGTAAACACTTTGTCTTCGCCAAAATGCACCCGCCCTACAACTACGAGATCCACCTGATGAACATTAAAACTGGTGAGCAGCGCCAGCTCACGGATGACAGGGCGTTTGACGGCTTTCCTTCAATTTCACCGGATGGCCGATTGCTGTCGTTTTCATCATCGAGAGGTAATGCAAAAGGTGAACGGAAATTGTCGATCTTTCTCATGGATATCAGTTCACTGAATGTTGGGCCGGTGCCACTTACCGCCAATGAGTCGATGGCATCCAGCCATTGACGATAGGCGAGAATGCTCCCTAAGACTGCCGAATTAAAAATATTTAGGGGAGGACCGCTAACAAAGTCATGATGACGCATACGATGGTAAATCATGATCTGTTGGGCCAGATTTGCCGATCAATTGGTTCCAGGTTCAGACTTCAAGTTTAGGGTTGTAGGAATGCATACAGAAGAGCTGTCAGCATGTTGTCGTTATGATCAAATTGTCAGCTTGAGCCAACAGCGTGACTTCGAATCTCTCAACAGAGTGCTTTTGAGTATTGTTAAAGAGAGTTATGGGGAGCACGATGTCTCTCTTTTTGTAGCAACCGATGGTGTGCGTGCAGCGTCGGAGACTATCGAGCTGATGCCCTTTGAGTGCTGCGATGAAGAGGGCGGCGATGGTTGCTCGAAACTAGGCGAAAGCCAGCCGATCAATGAGCTGTTTAGCGATCTGCCTACAAGTTTTGAGAGCGGGAAGCCGGTGATCTATCCACGCAGTGGTGGATGTCGGTGGTGTACGGTATTTCCGCTGCTTGAAGGTCACACGCTAACCGGGGTGTTGCTTGTGGAGGGGCGCACAGCACTACCCACTAGCCCCTATATGGCAGCAATCACATCGATCTATGCGAACCAGAACTTCTTGCTGCGCAACTGCTCTCACGATGCTTTGACGGGTCTCTATAACCGCGAGGCATTTGGAAAAATGATGTATCGCATTAATGGCGGCGGAGGAGATGGGGAGAGTCATCGTCGCCGTAGCGAAGAAGTTTCGTGGTGCTTTGCGCTGTTTGATATTGACCATTTCAAGAGGGTAAATGATCAATTCGGTCATGTTTTTGGCGATGAGGTGCTGCTGCGTTTTTCGCAGACCATGGCTGAATCTTTTCGTCAGGATGATCTGCTGTTTCGCTATGGTGGCGAAGAGTTTGCTGTGGCACTGAAAAATATCAATTTGGATATTGCAGCAGGTGTGTTGGAGCGCTTCAGATCCAGAGTCGAGACGACGCTTTTTCCTGGGGTCGGACGTGTCACAGTCAGTATCGGTTATACGGATCTATCAGTGGGTGAGGTCATCCCTACCATTGTTGAGCGTGCCGATAAGGCACTCTACCACTCGAAGGAGAACGGCCGTAATCAGACCAACTGCTATGACCATCTGCTTGAACTCGGTGTCTTCGAGAGCGCTGATGCGGACTCAGGTTCAATAGAGCTGTTTTAGCTGCGCGCTTTCATCTATGGGCTAACGTCGCAGTTCAGGCAGTAAACCATGGAAGCGTTATCCCGGCCCACAAATAACGGCTTGATCGTTGCTCTGACGTTATTCAGCCACTCTTGCTGTAATGGCGAAAGGTTGTGGCGTATCTTGTTTGCGGTCTCTCCTGATGTCACTAACCAGACACGGCCCTTTTTATAGCTGGCAATGTCGGCCATCTCTTTTTGTGTGAACAAGACAGAGCGATCGTAGAGGTAACGTATTTTGCCATCGGGTGTTTTGTAGACGGACTCCGCGTGGCCTTTGAGGCTCTTCAGCCAATAGTCCGCCCCTCCCGCGTACCACGCCATCTGTAACGGATCTTCGGCGATCACGATGTCATTCGGCTGGCGGTTGGTGCGCACATATTGGCCGACCCCTCGATGATCGGGGTAAAATTCTCGTTCGGAAAAGATCAATGCGGGCAATTTGTCGCCATTCTCTATATTGACAACGGTGGCGGCTTGAGGAATGCCGTGCCCGCCAAGAATGCCTGAAAGTGCGATGAGTACGGCCAAAACAGCTGCGCCGTTGCCGCCCCAATAGCCGCTCCAGCGCCCCAGTTGCCTGAGTGCGCCAAGCAGTGCTAGTGCCGCAATGAGCAACATGAAGGGGTAGAGCCCGACCAAAATACGCATCCCTCCCCACGGGACTAACGTGCTCGCCACCAGCAGTGGCACCAGCGCCGCTAATAGACAGGCCCTGGCTGCATTCTCTTCGCGGTGATGGCCGCGCATTGCGTAGTAGAGCAGCGCCAGTAAAAACAGTGCTGTTACCCCCATCAACATTTGTAACAGGTATGCGATGTAAGGGAAGGGTCGCATCACCAGCTCTTTGATTCCGGCGACAAGCCCCAGCTCCATGGTGCTGACTACCAGCCACGCGGCGCTCACCAATAGCAGCACGATGAATGGGCGCAGCAGCTTGGGCGACAGTTTGCTAATACCGTCCGGATGCAGTATCAAAAACACAATAGCGGCCATGAATGCCCCGTGCAGGAAGCCGCTAAAGACCAGGCCGCCGGTCAGTGCCGCCGCAACGCAGAGAGCGGCTTTGCGCAGTGGCCAAGCGTATGCCTCATCGTTCGTTCGGCACTGGTGTGCGACCCATAGTCCCAGCACCGCACCAACAGAGAACAGAACTCCCGCCACAACGGGCATCGTCGCTATCGGTTCTGGTAGCCATTCGACACGTGTCACCAGATCAACAGCAGCTGTTAGCGCCTCTGACGGTTCGGGCACTGAGACGGTGCCGCTCTCTTTTTGCCAGATAAAAAATGGCGGGACGACAAAAAGCTCTCGGTAGAGGTAGGATGCACCAGCCATGAAGATCGAAAGCGCCGCCAAGGGAATCAGTTTCACTTTGGACCACGATGCAAACATCAAAGGGATCAAGACCAGTGCGGCGCCAATAAGGCTCAATTCGTGAAAAACACAGGATCCAGCAAAAGCGACAAGCGTCAGCAGTAGATAACGCCACTTGCCTTCAATGGCCCACAACCAGGCCGAAAAGGCAGTCAACGTGTAAAAGAAGAGGAACGGGCCGTACATGCGCGCCTCTCGTGAGACTTCAATATGCCACGCAGAGAGCGCCATCAATATTGCGGCAACCAGCGCGGTGGGCGTATCAAAAAAGCGGCGTCCCATAAAGAAAAGCAGCAGCACCGTTAACGCGCCTAATATTGCGCTGGGCACCCGGTATGAGAAATCATTGTCCAGGCCGAACAGATTTGCCGACGCAGCGTTTAGTATCGTATGAGGGTAGGCGCGGTGATAAGGCATGCCACTGGGGAAAACGGATTCACCCGTTTCGGCGTAAGCGCGTGATGGCAGCGAGGTGACATCTTCATCGCCATAAAAGCCCAATGAGCCCAGCTCATAAAAACGTGGCACCAATGCGAGTAGTGCCAATGCTAGAAAAATTAAAAATAGATTACGACTGCTTTCCATCTCAGTGCCTCAATTCTACGAGACCTTTGCACGAAAAATAGTTTTCGTGCAAAGGTCTCTATACATATCAATAAATGTTATATGCACTTTCACGGCGTGCCGGTGCGCTGCAAAGTGTGCAGTTCAGCTTCACTAAAACCTGCCTGAAGGCGTGCTTCGTAATGGAATGGGCCGCGTAGCTGGCCGTGAAAATAGTCCTCAACAAGTTCAGCAAACACCTGCTCAGCAACTAAATCGCGCCGTTCACATTCGTGGTGGAACCAGCGTGAGCCGATCGCGACATGGCCGATTTCGTCACGCAGTATGATGCGCAGCGCGGCTACGCTCTCATCGTCGCCAGCATGCTGCAACTTGGTGATGATACCCGGTGTTACATCCAGGCCACGCGCCTCCAGTACGCGGGGCACCAGAGCCATGCGCACCATGGGATCAAACGCGGTGCGCTTGGCCATATCCCATAGCCCGTCGTGAGCTGGAAGGTCGCCATATTCACACCCTAAACTGCGCAGGCGCTTCTGCAGTAGCTCAAAATGGTAGGCCTCTTCAATGGCGACACGAATCCAGTCGCTGTAGTATTGCGGCGGCATATCACGAAAGCGATAGACCGCATCCCAAGCCAAATTGATCGCGTTAAACTCGATGTGTGCCAACGCGTGCAGCAGTGCCGTCCGTCCTTCTTGGCTCCCCAGCCCCCGTTTTGGCACCTGCGCAGGTGTCACTAAAACGGGGCGCGCCGGTCTGCCGGGTTCACCGATCGGCAGTGCTGGGGAGACGCTATTGGTTGCCAGTGCACCGTCTTGCCAGAGTCTCTCTGCGACCCGGCTCAAACGAATCTTTTCGCTGATCTCAGCGGCGTCAAGGCAAGCCTTTGCCGCAACGAAAACGTTACTCCAATTCATCTTGAAGTTGCTCCCAGCATGAGCTATTGACAATATCATGAGCGGATAATAGCAACAGCCACAGATAGAATAGTTTGGGCAAAATCAGGAGGACCTCAAACGCGCGCGTGGTGTGTGTCGCCGGGGCAGATGACAGCAGCTAATGCTAGCAGAAAAATGGCAAAAAAACAGAGCACGTGCCACACACTATGCAATACCGAAACGGTATTAATCAGCGGGTTTTTGTGCCACTAACAGCGCTTCGTTGCGAAACCCTTGTGTGCTGTCGCCGCACAAACCCTCTTCGCGATAGACTCGCGGTTGCAGATCAGAAAAGAGACTTAACAGCTCTCCATCCGCCAATCTGAACAGCTCATTCTCCGGGCCACCGGCACTGACGCGGGTGCGTGTGAACGTCTGATACATCAGTATGCCGCCTGGCTTGAGCGCCGCAATGATCGGCTGTACTAAATCACGATCGAGGAAGTGCGTGACCACTACCACGTCGTAGCGGCTAACGGGCAACGGTTCACGATCGAGATCGCAGGCTTTTCCGCTGACGGGAAGGTTGCGCTGAGAGGCAGCCTGATTGATACGCTCTACAACAACCGGCGAGATATCCCACGCATCCATGCGCAACCCGTGTTCGGCCAGCATGAAGGCGTTGGCTGCCAATCCACATGCCAACTCCAGGCCGTTCCCCGAGCGCGGTAGCAGGTGTAAATTTTCTGCCACCACGCGCATTGCAGGCACGCTATCTGCTCCCTGATAAAAATTATCCCAGCGCACACGCGTTTTACTGTTCACCGATTTTTTCCTCTATTTATGTTTTGAGTCGCGACCAGGTTTTCTGTTTTAGCCGATAGAGCATGAACGTCAGCACAAACAGATAGAGCATCACATAGACACCCAGCGTGCGCCGCTCTTTGGCTTTTGGGTCGGCCGTCCAGGCGAGAAATGCTGCAATATCACGCGCATTCTGCTCTATTGCCGAGCGCGCGCGCTCATCATTTTCGATTGAATAGGCGAGCACATCAGGCATTTTTATATCGGGATAGAGATTGTTGACGATAGCGCCATCGCGGCGTTCGTGATAGGCGAGCAGCAAACTATAGATATATTGCGCACCGTCACCCCGCGCTTTGGCCATTAGTGACAGATCGGGTGTTGTCATACCGAACAGGGCATTCATCTGCTTATCATTCATTTTGCTGAGAATGGGGTCGCTGGCGCTGTTGGCACCACGGATTTTATCGACCTCTTTGGCAGAGAGACCGATCTCCAACAGATCGTGGTACTTAACATATTTCAAGTCATGGCATAACGTACACAGATTCATGGCAACCTGTATACCGTTTTGAAGGTTAGCAGGCTCGTGTGCGATATCATCTTCGCGCAGGTCGGTTGGGTGTCCCTCGGCCCAGCTGCTGCCGATCTGAAAGCAACAAACAAGCAACAAGAGCAGGCGCATGGCTGGCTTTTTTATCAACTTTTTGATCATTTTGGATCGGTGCAGCCGCACTGCTCTTCGCAGCGAATCAACTCTTCAACCTCTGCTGGAAGCCCCTGCTTTCGCAACCACCTCTCTTCAAATTTCGATAAGAAGGGGAGTAGCGTAAAAAGGGCGAAGTAGATCAATGTTGCGACTTGGCCGATGAGTGTCCAAAAGTTCGTGGGCGGTTGAGCGCCAACGTAGGTCAAGACAACAACATCGACAACGAAAATATAAAACATCCCCCGATAGATCGGCCGGTATTTTGCACCCCCCGGAATTTTTGACCGATCAAGAAATGGCATCGCAGCAAAAATCATCACTGAGAGAGCCATTGCGATTACACCACCGAGTAGGTCAGGCACCGAGCGCAAGATGGCGTAAAACGGCAAAAAATACCACTCGGGAACAATATGCGGTGGTGTTTGCAGTGGGTTGGCCGGTTGGTTGTTCTCCGCCTCAATGAAAAATTCAGGGCTAAAAAAGACAAAGTAACAGTAGATGATTAAAAATACGCCCAGTCCGAAAAGGTCTTTAACGGTGAAGTAGGGGTGAAAGGGGATGTTGTTTTTTGCTGTCAGGTTGATGCCGGATGGGTTGCTGCTCTTAACGTGGTGCAGCGCGATCAGATGAATGATAACGATGCTGGCAATGATAAAAGGAAACAGGTAGTGCAGCGCAAAAAAGCGCGTTAGTGTCGCATCCCCCACTGCAAAATCACCGCGCAGCCAGATGACGATCTCATCGCCGATAAAAGGTGTTGCGCCAAACAGGCTGGTGATTACCTGCGCGCCCCAGAATGACATCTGCCCCCACGGCAGGAGATAACCCATAAAAGCGGTCGCCATCAGTGCCAGCAGGAGCGCTTGCCCGGTCCACCACATCAACTCTCGTGGCGCGCGGTAAGAGCCGTAGTAGAGCGTGCGCGCCATGTGGATGTAGATCACTGCAAAAAATGCCGAGGCGCCAACGGCATGCATGTATCGAATCAACCAGCCATAATTGACTTCGCGCATGATGTGGTCGACCGAGTCAAAAGCGAGGCTTGCATCAGGTTTGTAGTGCATTGCCAAAAAGATGCCGGTGAGAATTTGCAGCACCAACACGAATCCGGCCAGAAAACCAAAATTCCACCAATAGCTTAAATTTCTTGGCGTCGGGTACTCAACCAGGTCGTGTTTGATAAATGAGGAGAGCGGGAAGCGCCGATCGATCCACTGTATGACTTTACTCATGCAGATTTTCCTAGCAGGAGCTTGTCAGCAGAGACAAATTGATATGGTAGCAGGTAGAGGTTTTTTGGGGCTGGTCCGCGTATCACACGACCACTGTTGTCGTAGCGGCTGCCGTGGCAGGGGCAAAACCACCCCTCCGGCTTTTTTGTTGGCACACAACCAAGGTGTGTGCACAGGCCGATAACGACCAGCCACTCGGGTTTTAGAACACGCTCATCGTCGGGCTGCGGATCGATCCTGCTGCCCATCGACTCCTGCATGGCGCTAATCTGAGTCGGGCTGCGGCGGAATATAAATACGGGCTTACTTTGCCACTCCACCGTTTTGACTTCATCGACCTGAATTTGGCTAATATCCACCTCGACGATGGACTTGCTCAATACATCGCTGGCAGGATTCATGCTGCTGATAAACGGCCAGGCAGCAGCGGCAACGCCCGCACCCGCGACCGCGCAGGTTGCCTTTTCGAGAAACTGGCGCCGGTCAGGCTCTTCAAGGGTTTCGGTTTTATTGCCAGATTCAGAGGTTGTCATTGAAAAACCTCACAAGCTGGAAAAGTAAGCAGCGAGGTTTGCAATGTCGTCATCACTCAAATTTTGAGCGATGGAGTTCATCATCGGGTTTTTGCGACTCCCTGCCCGAAAATCTTTTATCGCTTTGGTCAGATAGGCCTCTTTTTGGCTGGCCAGATTCGGAATGTCGGGAGTCAAACTAATACCATCCGCGCCATGGCAGCCACTGCACAGCATCGATTTCTCTTTTCCTGCGGTGGCATCTCCCGCCAGCGCAACACTGGCTGTTGTGGCGAGAAACAGCAATATTGAGATAAAACAGAGTTTCTTCAGTATCAACACTACGCGTGCCTCCTTATTATGTATTTACAGTCCATTTTATACCCGCGACCTCGGGATGGGTAGAGCTGTAATGTCCTCGAAGGTCGAGTTGGTGTACGGTTTTAGCAGGGTGCTGATCGTCCACCAGAGCTGCTAGAGCGTATAAATAAATTTCATATAGGCCAAAATCTGTAGGCGCGTTCAAGCCTTGGCGGAACGGGCGGGGCTTTCCTGCGATCAGTGCCTGATCCGCTTTGGCTTGATCAGGCCTACGGCGATGTTTTTGTCTTCGAGTTTGACAGTGAATGTTTACGTAACGATTAATATGTTTAAATTTGTAGCGGGAAGAGTACTTGCGCAATACGCAGAGTTTCACTCTGTCGGCGTGTTAAAAAGGGTCAGCCGAACAGCCCTGAAATCAGAAAACCAACCGAAATATAGATCGCTGCTTGAATAGCACCGATGGCGATGTTCCGCTCTTTGCCCACCTC
>JAADGQ010000075.1 GCA_013152295.1 Gammaproteobacteria bacterium
ACTGACTGCCGAGAGCCACTGCCAACTGCCCGATGACCTGCAAGAGGAGCCCGTGAGCTATATTGCACACGCCCTGATTCGCGACCAAGCTGAAGAGATCGTCGCCGAAATAGCCGTCACCTGGCGATTGGCCAAAGTTAAAGCGCAAACTGAGGCATAAACGTGCCGATATCGCTATCTATTATCTATCAAGGCTAAAGCCAGAAAACTCTACCCCTGACAGCTCGGCCAATTGTCGATCAAATGTTGCCAGATCTTCGCGGGTAAACTCATTTAGGTGTGAATGGCCACACGCCCTTGCCATCACTTTTATAAGATCAACGGATGAGTCGAAAAAATTACCGAGTCGCCGTGCTGCATTATCGATATTGACTCTCTCCCTTAACTCCGGTTTTTGAGTAGCAATACCTGCAGGGCAACTATTTGTATGACATATTCTTGCCGCGATACAGCCAATGGCTTGCATGGCACTGTTAGAGATCGCAATACCATCTGCACCTAGAGCCAGGGCTTTAACAAAGTCGCTGGGTACACGTAAGCCACCGGTGATGATCAATGTCACGCGGCCACTGGCGCCCTGTTTATCGAGGCAGTGTCTGGCGCGTGCCAGAGCCGGAATCGTGGGTACGCTAATGTGATCACGAAACAACAACGGCGCTGCACCTGTACCCCCACCCCGACCATCAACAATGATGTAATCAGCGCTTGCTTGCAGAGCAAATTCGATATCACGCTCAATATGGTTGGCGCTGAGTTTGAAACCAATGGGAATACCCCCTGAAATCTCTCGCACTCGATCAGCAAAGCGCTTAAAATCTGCTGGCGTGGTCAGGTCGCTAAAAGTAGGCGGTGAGATGGCTGCTTCACCTTCGGGAATGCCGCGCACTTGCGAAATTTTCCCAATATTTTTGGATGCAGAGAGGTGGCCCCCCGTGCCGGTTTTAGCGCCTTGCCCAGCTTTGAAGTGGAATGCTTGCACTTGATCTAACAGGCTTTCGTTATAACCAAATTTAGCACTGGCCAACTCATAAAAATAACGACTATTGGCCTGCTGCTCTTCGCGGAGCATGCCGCCTTCGCCAGAGCAAATACCCGTACCGGCTAATTCTGCGCCCTTTGCCAAGGCGACCTTTGCCTCTTCTGACAAGGCGCCATAACTCATATCAGAGACAAACAGCGGAATTTTCAGTTCTAGCGGTTTTTTACTCGCCGGACCAACAACCAGTTCCGTCTGCACCTGGGCGCTCTCCATGAGTGGCTTGCGGTGCAACTGCGCCACCATAATTTGAATATCATCCCAGACAGGCAACAGATTTCTGGGAACCCCCATAGCCGCCATTGGCCCATGGTGACCAACAGTGGATAACCCCTCTTCTGCCAGTTGATGTATCAGCTCCAGTGTTGGCTCTTCGCTGGTTGCAGTAGGCTCGGGCACGAGATTTTCGTCAGCAACAACGCCCGGCCCCTCCTTGCCAATTTGATCACTGGAAAATTGCTTATGGCTGCCATCACAAAAGGGTGTATTGCGCGTGTGCTTGCATGTACATAAAAAGGCGTCTCCATCTTCATCCGCAACGATGGCTTTCGGCTTAAATGTGGTTCCGGCATGAGAGCCATCACAAAAAGGTTGGCTTTTAGACTTGCCGCAGGTGCAGAAATAGTATTTCTGTCCTTTGGAAAGGGTAACTTTTACCGGCTTATTGTCTGCAATAATGGGGTTTTTCATGATGTCTCAATATTTATTAACGCGTGATTGATAGCTAACAGGCACAGGCAGTTGAAAAAGCAGCGTTCGCGTTGAAGCGGTAGCGTAACTATATATAGACTAAACGCCCGTTTTCAGCCACTCTTTTTTGGTATGAAATATCGGAAGCTACCAAGGAAAAGGCCATAGCATCAGCAACATCAGTCATTAACCCATTGATTTATTAACACTCTCAGAGATATGGTTGTGCCTCATAAGCAAGGTCAACAGATGATTCAAAAAACGAGCCAAGGCATGAATATCACCTCACTGAAAACACGCTTTACCCGGCAGGTGGGCATCGACGTGCCGATTATCTGCGGGCCGATGTATCCATGCAGTAATCCCGAGCTGGTCGCAGCCGCCTCTGCTGCGGGCGGCATCGGCATTGTACAACCGATCTCGCTCACTTATGTGCACGGTTACTCCTTCCGTCAGGGGTTGCGGCACATACGTCAGCTCACCGACAAGCCGATCGGCATGAACGCACTGATCGAACAGTCGTCCAAAACATATCGCAAACGCATGGAAGCGTGGATCGATATCGCGCTCGAAGAGGGGGTGCGATTTTTCATCACCTCGTTGGGTAAACCTGACTGGGTGGTAAAAAAAGTACACGCGGTCGGTGGCGTAGTCTACCACGATGTGACAGAGACCAAGTGGGCAGAAAAAGGACTCGATGCTGGCGTCGATGGTCTGATCGCCGTTAACCGCTGCGCCGGAGGACACGCAGGCTCTCAAGATGCGCGACAACTATTGGTTGCGTTAAGTGCATTCGATGTGCCGCTAATCTGCGCCGGCGGCATTGCCACAGCTGATGATTTCACCAACGCACTGGAGATGGGCTATCAGGGTGTACAGATGGGGACCCGTTTTATCGCCACACATGAGTGCAGCGCCAGCGACGCTTACAAACAAGCGATTATCGACGCAAAAGCGGACGACGTGGTTCTCAGCGAACGCATCACGGGTGTGCCGGTTGCGGTGATTCGCGCGCCGGGAGCAGCACAAGGCGACCTGAAAGCCGGGCCACTGGCGCGCTGGCTACTGCGCGGCAACAGAACCAAACACCTGATGCGCACACTCTATACGTTGCACTCTATTCGCCAATTGAAACAGGCGCTGCGCAGCCAGAAACAGCAAAAAGAGCTGTGGCAAGCAGGAAAAAGTGTGGCGGGCATCGAGCGCGTGGAGCATGCCGCTGATGTTATTGCGCAACTCACCCGCGCTGTGCACAAAAAAACAGCAGACCAGAAACGGCACACGTCAGCTTGAGCGCCACGCAAAATAACTGGCATCGACATCCAGATAGTCCACGCGCAACTCAGTGTGCCGAGACAGCGCATTGAGCTGAGCCATGATATCAGCAGGTTTATACGCCTGAAGCATGTAACGCTCTCTCTCTGTCCACGCGTAGTCGTCGTTTAACAAATTGAATGCCAACCCTTTTCGGCACGTCGAATAGAGGCGTGGCAGCATCGCCTGCAAATAGACACCATTATCTTCAAGCGGCTCATTCAGCGCCCCGGAGAGCAACACCCAGTCATAGCTCTTTTGCGGCGGATCAAAATCAAATAGATCACCTTGACTCAGCTGCAATGACGGTAATGAAAGAGCCCTACTTTCGGCCGCCTCGATCATATCCGACGAGAAATCAATGCCCGTGTAATCAACAGCGATGCCCGCGCGCTTCATGTAATAATAGAGATCGGCAAAACCGCAACCCACATCCAGCACTGAGTCGCCACTGGCTACACCACAAGCCAGCAAAACATCAAAGCGGATCTCTTGTACCGCACTGTTTTCCCAATAGAGTGCCTGTGGCGTGTGGCCATGCATCCAGATGGAGTGATGATGACGCTTGATGATGCGTTGGCGTTGCTTCTCTTTCAACAAGCGCTTCCTTTCAACAAATTCTTCATAAATTTCTGCGCTGACCCCTTGGCGATTTTATCGTACAGAGGGTAAGCTTGCTGCGCTCGCCCTCACCAAGGCTAAACTAACACTAGGGAAACCATCATGGCCAATAGATACAACAATATTCTCGAAACCATCGGCGGTACGCCGGTCGTCAAGCTCGGCAAGCTAGCACCCGAGGGCGTCAATCTCTACGCAAAAATTGAAGCGTTTAACCCGATGGGTTCGGTAAAAGATCGGCTGGCGCTTGGCATCATCGAAGCGGCAGAAAAAAGTGGTGATCTAAAACCAGGGCAAACCGTCATTGAAGCAACCAGCGGCAATACCGGCATTGGTCTGGCCATGGTCTGCGCGCAAAAAGGTTACCCGCTGGTGGTCACCATGGCGGCAAGTTTTAGTATTGAACGGCGCAAGATGATGCGCTTTCTTGGCGCCAAAGTCATCATCACGCCCGCCCCAAAAAAAGGCAGCGGCATGCTCGCCAAAGCAGTAGAGCTGGCAGACAAGCATGGCTGGTTTCTCTGCCGTCAATTCGAAAACGAAGCCAACGCCGATTTTCATTCACGCACCACTGCGCGTGAAATTCTCGACGACTTTGCTGATGAGAAGCTGGACTACTGGGTCACAGGTTATGGAACCGGCGGCACACTCAAAGGTGTGTCACGCGTACTAAAAAAAGAGAGTCCGGATACCAAAGTTGTTGTCTGTGAACCCGCAAACGCAGCGCTGCTCGCCAGCGGTACTGAGCAAGAGAGTGATGCGCAAGGTAACCCCGTAAGCCACCCCGCGTTTCAACCTCACCCCATGCAGGGCTGGACGCCAGACTTCATCTCCAAACTGACCGCCGACAGCGTTGACAGTGGACTCATCGACCAGAAGTTAACCGTGGCCGGTGATGACGCCATGCGCTGCTCAAAAGCACTGGCGCAGCAAGAAGGTATCTTTGTCGGCATCAGCGCCGGTGGCACCTTGGCGGCCGCGCTGGAAGTTGCCAAAAACGCCCCTAAAGGCAGCAACATTCTCTGCATGCTACCCGACACCGGCGAGCGCTATTTGAGCACACCGCTATTTGGTGATGTCTCGGTAGACATGAATGAAGCTGAGCTGGAGATCTCACACTCCACGCCCAACTTTCATTTTGAAGGGTAGCGGGGGCACCTTTCCCTGCTAGGGTAGGACCGTAGGGCGCAATAGCGCCGCGTATTGCGCCGAATGAAACTGCCTGACCATCAATATCCCTATCATTCTGGAGGCACTTTTTAACAGTCAACTAATTTGAGGTTGAATCTGCATGACTGGTGGAATCGAATTTTGAAAGCGAACTTTGCCATGAAGATTGACATGCGGCGCAATACGCTACGCTATTGCGCCCTACGCGCTCGATCACACCACCCAAAAAAGGAGTTGTAAACAACGTGAGAGAGGTGATTGAAAAGGGCGATACGCTAGAAATCACCGAAAAACCCAAAGCCATTATTCGCATTGCGATGGTTCTGTTTTCACTATTGCCATCAGTAATTTTAGTCCGAATCTACCTGCAGCAGGGCTTTATCGACAGTGTTGATGCTGGATTGATATTGCTCGTGTTGCCGGGAGTGTGGGCTCTGTTTTATAAAAAGCAGACACGTATAAACAGACTCACAAAAGAGTTAAATGTGCGCTACAAGTTGCTAATAGAATATTACTCTTGGCGACACAGTCTTGATAATTATGTTGAAGTCCAGGTATTTGACGAGTTGCATGTTGCCGAAGATCAGCGAGGCTCGACACGGCATCACGTCATTGCATTGAGTCCAACGCCTGCGATTAACAACAAATTAGTTGAAAACGAGTGTCTGAGATTAATTGTAACCAGCTACAAAATTGAACAAATAAAAAGTTTGGCCAAAAAAATTGGGGGTGCACTGAATATTCCTGTTAGAGATTATAGGGGTACGACCCGGGGACATAGGTAACAAAATAATCCGGAGACATAGGTGACAAATCTAACACAATTAGGGTACCCAAAGGAGGTGCCCTATG
>JAADGQ010000120.1 GCA_013152295.1 Gammaproteobacteria bacterium
AGCTTGGTCGCGAATCAGGGCGTGTGCAATATAGCTCACGGGCTCCTCTTGCAGGTCATCGGGCAGTTGGCAGTGGCTCTCGGCAGTCAGTCGGCCTCGCGCTTTTTTCAGGTAGTTGATCGAGAGCTGGGTAACGATGCCGCGAACGCCGTTCGGCATGGCGGAAAACATCGCTAGCGCACTGGTTATTTCACCGAGGTTAACCAGTGCCACGGCATGAATTGAACGTAGATGATTGCGCACCCGCCGCCGCTCACGCAACTCAATGCAGGCGTAGCCCGGCGTTAGCTCTAAAATGGTGGCGCCGATGCTGCCGCTGTAAGGTACAAGCCAGCCGATTATGCGGCTAAACAGCCAGCGCCCGCCTGGCCATGGGCTCAATAGCGCCCAGCAGGACGTTAGTCGTTGAGTTATCTGTGCATCACGATAGGCTTGTGCGCTACTGTTCATGGTTGGTGATATCCATCTCTTTGTCATACACCGTCGTCTCTACTTTGAACAGACCCAATATTGTATGAAATACATTATCGTGACTGTACTCGGTATCGATTTGTCGTTGCAGTGCGCTATAACCAACCTCTTGCCTGTTATCAAAGCTATCACTAAACCACATTACCATCGGTATACGTTTTTGCGTATCCGGGGCGATCATGTAGGGTAGACCATGCAGGTATAGGCCATTTTCACCTAACGACTCGCCATGATCACTGACATAAAACAGAGTCGATTCAAATTGATCGCTGTGTTTTTTAAGCAGTGCAATCGTTTTTGATAAAAAATAGTCGGTATAGAGGATGGCGTTATCGTACGTGTTCTCAATCTCTTCCCGACTGCACTGCTCCAGCTGATTGGTTTCGCAGGTGGGTGTGAATTTTTCAAATTGTGCAGGATAGCGTTTGTAATAAGCTGGGCCATGGTTTCCCATCTGATGCAGAACGATGAAAATATCAGCCTGTGGGTGTTGATCAATATAGCTACTCAAATTTTTCAACATGCCTTCGTCACGACACTCAATATCACACACCGGATTGTTATCTGCTGTTTTATAATTCTCGTAAGGTATCCTTGTTGCGACCCCTTTTGAGTCAGAGTTGTTGTCGAGCCAAAGCACGTTAACCCCGGCGCGCTGCAGCACATCCAGTACATTTTCAGTTTTTTTTGCTCTGTTTCTGCTGTAGTCAGAGCGGTCATAAATGGAGAACATACAGGGCACAGAGACCGCAGTGGAGGTGCCGCAGGCCCAGGCATTTGTAAAATTGATGACTTCTTCCTCTTCAAGGTAGAGGTTGGTTTTTCTGCTATAACCATTCAATGAAAAATGGTCTGTCCGCGCAGTCTCCCCGACAACGAATATGATCAGCTTTCGATGCTTGTCTGATGCTGAAATTGCAGCATCCAGACCGATTCTTTTAAGTAGCATTGATTCGCTTTCAAAAAAACCACCGATATATTTCCCGACAGAGTAGATGTAATACGAAGGGTTGGCGTAGAACCTGAGTGGTTTATGTTCGCGCAGAAAAGAGGCGTAGAATCCGCCAAGAATCAGTATGGTTGCAATCACAATAATCAGCGACAGGCCAATAAGCTTTACTCTTGAAAGTGCTGATTTTTTTAGTGGAGGGTAGATAATCTCTGCTTTATAGATAAAAGCTGAAGGTATAACACCCAGAAATATAAAATAGAGGAGCTGGTTGAGACTGACTAAATCCAATGATTCGGCGACATCGGTTTTGACAATGTTGTCAATCATCACGTCATCAATGATGACGTTGTAGGAGTCCATAAAATAGGCGGCGAGGGAAGAGACAACAAGAACAAAAGTCAGAACCGGCTTGATCGTATACCGGAAGCAGACCAACGATAGCAATATGACGATAAAGCAGCCAAAGACGACAGCCAGAGAGAGCAGGAACAGGCTGTTCTTCAGGTTGAGCGGATAGACCGCCAGCACGTTGGTGAAAAATGAGATGTTGCCAAATGCCATTAAAAAAATGGCTACCGCAACAATCAGCTTCGAACTTGTTACCCTCAGCATGATTGCCTAGGGGGCGTAGGGTCAAACGATGAATAGAGCCACGGCATGGTTTGACCCCGCTCCATCGTGAGCCCTCCTGCTCTTTGTGTGCCCGCCGCAGCTATATACCTGTAGTCGATCGCTGTTGTCACGAGGTGGTGTCTTGCTTGCGCCGGGTGACGATGAACCACAAGTAACCACTGACACCACCAATGAAAGAGGCTGTGATGATGCCGGTTTTGGCTTGCAGTAGATATTCCGCAGAGCCTGCAAAGCCTAGTTCGGCAATAAATATCGACATGGTAAAACCGACACCACCGAGCAGTGCGATGCCGATGAGGTCGCTAAAACGGGCGCCGCTGGGCAGCCTGCCGATACCGAATTTGAGCGTGATCCAGCAGGCACTGAGAATGCCCACTAATTTGCCGATGATCAGACCGCAGATGACGCCGAGTGCCACGGGTTGACTCAAGGTGTCTCCCAGTGTCCCAAATGAGATGGGGATGCCGGCGTTAGCCAGTGCGAAAATCGGTACGATCAAAATCGCGACAGGAAGATGAAAGCTGTGCTCTAGCCGTTGCAGGGGCGTCTCTGCGCTGTGGATTGTGTTCTCCAGGGTCTGCAGGATCGAGCGCTGCTCTTCGTTGGTGTAGCTGTTGCACTCTTGGTGGTGACTTTTGTTGAAGCGTGCCATTAAGTCGCGGACACGTTCGCTAAAGCGTCGTGGCTCATATTGAGGCCGTGCTGGAATAGTGCTGGCGAGCAAAATTCCCGCGATGGTAGCGTGAATGCCGGAGTTGAGCATGGTGTACCACAGCAGTGCGCCGAGTATGAAGTAGGGGCTGCACTTGCGCACGCCACTTAAGTTGAGTCCCCACAATAACAGGTAGATTACAGCCGTTGCAGCAAGGTATCCCCCAGCGATCTGCTCGGTATAAAAGATAGCGATCACCAAAACGCCACCGAGGTCATCAACAATCGCCATGGCCACCAGAAACATCACCAGCGTTTTTGGAATCCGGCTGCCGAGCATGACCAAAATGCCGACGGCAAACGCGATATCGGTCGCCATGGGGATGGCCCACCCTTGTGCGCCAGCTCCCTCCGGGTTGATGGCAAAATAGATGAGTGCCGGCGCAATCATTCCGCCGACAGCTGCCGCAATCGGCAGTGCAGCACGCTTGGGGGTGGCCAGCTCACCAACCAGGATTTCACGCTTGATCTCCAGCCCCGCGACGAAAAAAAACAGCGCCATCAGACCATCATTGATCCAGTGGGAGAGCGACATTTTCAGTGACCAGTCGCCAACCACGATGCCGGCGTAGGCATGAAATAGCTTGGAGTAAGCCTCTGCCATGTCGCTATTAGTCAGGATCAGCGCCGCAACGGTGCACACCATGAGGAAAATGCTGCCGGTGGTTTCGTCGTGGATAAATTCGTCGAAAGGGGTGACCACCCTGTCGAATGATTTTTCCCAGGGGGCGAAGTAGCGCTTTTTTGGCGGAGGGCAATTATCGGGTTTGTTGTCTGGGTTGTTGTTCGGGGTTTTCATCAGCGATCAGTTGCCTTTAATGGGTATCAATGAACTCAAACGATGGTGCACTTGCTTTCTGAATGGAGCCAGTGTGTGTTGATACCGTCAAATTGCGCTTCACTTGTATCGAGCGTTCTCAAATAAACGGTGTGAATGGTGCCCCGGAGACGATTCGAACGTCCGACCTGCCGCTTAGGAGGCGGCTGCTCTATCCAGCTGAGCTACCGGGGCAAAAAACGGTAGCCTCATTAACAGCCGCGCATTATAACTCATGAGTGCTCTCGCACTACAGTCGTTGTCCCTCTTTGGGAAAGGTACGCGGCGAAGGCGGTTTTTTGCATCGCGAATCAGCTCCCTGCTTCGTCTGTTGGCAGGACGTGGCCATCAGGAGTGGGAGTGGTCCACGCGCTTGCAATCGTGTCATAATGCCTGCGGTTGGGTTATCCGGGTTAATATTCAATGAGTAAGCAACCGTGAGTTTACATACACGACTTCTCTCTTGCTGTTTTGTTCCGCTATTTGTCGCGCTCCATTCAGAAAACACGTGCACCACGATGGGTTGACCGCGTGGACGAATTAATAGGCCTCTACCGGCAGCTCTGCCGTGATATGACAGTATTGAGCTGGATCCCCGCCCCACGCAGCGATGTTGGTCGGCTCATTATTTATGAGCACCCCCCACTTGAAAGCGCTACCCACCGTTCACTCCCGCAGCCGTATCCTTTCCTCATGGTCTCATTAACGGTCTCATCTCGACTAATGCGTTGCCACAGTAGACGCAGCTTCAAAAATAAAAACCGCGGGTGGATTGTCGCCGTAGCCGTTGTTGCCGTGATTGGTGCGGGAGTTGCCTGTTTCATCTATGCAGACACAACATTTTTTTCAGGTCAGCAGAGGGCCGGGCCGTTATGATTACCACGCAATTACCATGCAGCGAGCAGTGCCTGTTTGTCGGGTTTGGTGTGAGTGAAATTTGAGATTACTGTTGGAGTTTATAAAATGAAAAAAAGAGCATTACTGTTGTTATTGGTTGTTACGCTGATGGTGCCGTTAACAGCTCACAGTATCAGCGCCAAAGATGAGCTGTTCTCTGTTAAAGGTGTGGGCATATTGAAGTGCGAGGACTACCTCAAAATACGTAAATCAAAATCAGTAGTAAATTTTAAAATCATCGGTTGGATAGGCGGTTTTATCACTGCCACCAATCGTTATATGCCGGATACCTACGATATCTCCTCGTGGTATAAGGTTGATTCCCTGGCCAAGATCCTCGACAACCACTGCACCCAACGACCAGAATCTCCGGTTGTATCGGCCGTGATGGCGATTGTTCAATTGCTGCACAGCCAGCGAGTTCAGGCGTTTAGCCCAGGTAGGGAAGCTAAAGTGGGCGATAAAACCATTCGTATTTACGAAGAGATTATTAAGCGCGTGCAGAAAAAACTGGTGGAAAAAGGTTTTTATAAGGGGAAAATTGACGGTGCCTTTGGTCCTGGCACTCAAAAAGCTATCGCGGCTTTTCAGACAAAAATAAGGTTTGTCGCAGACGGGCTACCCACTCAAATGACGTTGTTTAGGTTGTTTGAAGAGAAGTAACATCGGTAGTGTCTCGCTGTAGGATTGTACAACGTCAGGCCAGCTCAACTATCAATTGCGCCAAACTGAGCTGGCGCGACGGCGCACCCTACAGCGAGCACTTTGGTGACTGTTACTACTCGCGCGATGGTGGTTTGCAAGAGAGCCGCTATGTGTTTCTCAAACACAATGAATTGCCTGAGCGCTGGCAGCAGTGCTCAGCGCAGGAGAGGCCGTTTACCATTGCCGAGTGTGGCTTTGGGTCAGGACTGAATCTGTTGGTGACGCTGGATGCGTTTTTGAAAAATGCACCGACTGATGCACGGTTACACTTTGTTTCAGCAGAAAAATACCCGCTCACTCGCGATGATCTAATCCAGACACTCGCTGCCTGGCGGTCATTGGAGCCGGGGCTTGATCCATTGATCGACGAGCTGATCGAGAGCTACCCGCAGCCACTACCCGGTTATCACCCGCGTCAATTATTGCACGGGCGCGTGTCGCTGACGTT
>JAADGQ010000105.1 GCA_013152295.1 Gammaproteobacteria bacterium
TTTCCACACATACCAGTCATCCATCGGAGTGCCGTCATACTCCATCACCGTGATCGGACCACCGGGGAACTTGCCGCGCGCAGTGACGTGTTTATCGACATGGTCATGAAAAATGAAACGCCCCTCTTTATGGTTTGCTGTGATGATGGCGTCGTAGCGCTCACCGGGTCCGACGAGCACAGTATCAACATAGTAAGGCTGTGGCAGTGGCAACCCATCTTTGTGGGTAATCAGCATGTCGTGGCCGTGGGAGTGCATGGCGTGGATGGCTCCACCGGCACCGATGAAGCGCACACGAACCACGTCTCCGGTCTTGATGCGCAGTGGTTGTGTCGATGGGAATGATTTTCCATTCACCGAAAAGTAATCTTCAACATCATACGGCGTCGCCCCTTCGCCAAATTTTCCGGCACTGGCACTCTCCCACGTCGAGAGCATCATGATCGCCTCTTTAGTCACGGTTTTTTCGATTGGCAACGGCTGTTTGGCATCGACAACAATCGGCCCCCACATGCCGCGGATACCAACATGTTCGTTAACATTGACGTGGCAGTGATACCACAGCGTACCGATACGCTCAGCTTTCCAGCGATAGGTAAAACTATCACCGGGCTCAATTGGCTTTTGGGTCACACCGGGCACACCATCGTTACGCCAGCTGTTGGTTTGCAACACACCGTGCCAATGGATGGTGTGTGACAACGAGGTGTTATTGGTGACATGAATGATCACATCATCACCCTCTTCAACATGAATCAATGGCCCCGGCACCTGCCCATTGAACGCAAATACTTTGTACTTCAGGTCAGGAGCGACATCGATCTCCATCTCCTCGATGGTCATCGCCATCTCTCGGGTTGCCGCTGACAGCGAGTTGACAGGTAACAGCAGAAATCCCACCAAGAGGAGAGCGCTGCCCCACCACGCCAGGCTCTGACTCCGGTATCGATCGTCCACACACCGGATTGAAGCCACCGAATAGATACGCTGTTTATTCGCCATCATCCGTCCTCCTGTTAAATCGACTACCAGTAACGTATATAAAATATACATTTTCACAAACAAAACCTTCCATCAACGTACAACTCATGATGAAGGGAGTAACAAAAACGAGCGAGGCGACCACCGAAAAAAATACCTGTGGTGGTGCGAGCCCCATAAGATATAACTTGGATGCAACTTTAATCCGAAGCCTCTTCGCTTGTCAATACTTAACCTTTCTTTTTTTAAGACTAAGGCAATAATTGAATATAGCTAATTGATTTTAATAGAATAAATCAATGAATAATCGCTAGCATGTAAGCAGACGAAGTTGCCACGGGAAGAGCACTCTGATTTAAAGACGGGATTATCGAGGGAGGAAAGCAAACCCACTACGGTGCAGACGCGGCCGGTTTTTTCGCAGTTTCGTCCACAGTCGTTATGGGAACAGCAACGGCTTCGGAGGCTTTTTCAACTTCCGCAATCGGTGGTTCATAAGGCGTAACCAACGCGATCACTGCGAAGAAGGGATGGTCAAGATGGTGCACTTCGCCGCTGCGCATGCGCCGGTTTTCCATCAGACGGTAGGCATGAATACGGGTTTCGGTAAGTGCGCGCTTGGTCGTAGCGGGTACTTTTGGGTGCGCATCAAAGCTTGAAAACAGAGCATCATCCAATGAATTTTCAAGCGGCGGCGTCACTACATCAACCATGCGCGTCACGCTTTCGAGGCGACGAAAAAGCAGATCCACATCCAGATGCAGGTAGCGCGCAACACTCAAGCGTACGGTGCCATCCAGCACCCGTGGCGGTGCTGCGATGCCGCCATCAACGGGTTGATCGGTAAACAGAGGGACAGATTGTGACATCGTTTTTTGTGACACTAATCCGTCGTCCGTTGACTCAAGTGGCAGCAAATCATCACCATACACATGCACAGACGCAGCCCGCTCACGATCAACCACCGGCTGACGCCAACCAACGTGCAACAACGGCCGATAGTTACGCGAACGTTTCAGGCTGCGCTCGACCTTATTGAGACGCAACAACGCTTTGGGCAGCGTGTAGTAGGCGGGCAGTTCGACATTAGGAGGTGATGCCTCTTTACCATCGCCACCACCTGCCGCATCCGCCACTAGTTTGAGCAGGTCCACACCTGCTCGGGCCAACTCCTGCGCACCATTTTTCAGCTCAATGCCCTGCTCCACCGCAGGCATACCTGGGCTGTCGGACCAGCGCTCATTCGTCGAACCGGGACCGCTACCAAGATGTTCAAGCACCACAATTTCGACCTCATACCACGGCGGCGCCTGCTCCTTTTCAGCATCATTGCCAGCGGCCATCACCCCGCCAACAAACAGTAATCCACTGATACAGAGTGCTGAACGCATGACAACAGAGAGAGCAGTAACAGGTCGGTCACGTAAAAACATAGTTAAGTAGACAAGGTAAAAACAATCAGAGTATCAAATGACGTGAACGCCCGCGTTATCGAGCATGCGCACCAAGGCAATCAACGGCAGGCCAATCAGCGCATTGGGATCACTCCCCTCCATCTTCTCCAGCAGAGCAATCCCCAACCCCTCTGACTTAAACGCACCGGCGCAGCCATAGGCTGGCTCCAGGCGCAGATAATTTTCGATCTGTGCCGAGCTCAAACGGCGAAAGTGCGCAACAAAGGGGATCACTTCGCTCTGTTCGCTGCGGTTTTCAGCACCCTTCTCGCCACATTTTACCAGCGCAAGGCCGCTCAAAAAGATGATCTGCCGTCCCGATAGCTGATGCAACTGCTGCACCGCATTTTCATGGCCCCCAGGTTTACCAAGCATCGCACCATCCACAACCGCAACCTGATCACTGCCGATAACAAGCGCATCGCTACGCTGCACCGCCACCGCTCGCGCTTTAGCCAGCGCCAGCCGTTCGACCAACTGCCAAGGTGTTTCACCATCGAGCGGCGTCTCATCCAGATCGGGTGCACGCGTCTCAAAGGGCAGATGCAAACGCTCCAGCAGTGCACGACGAAAAGGCGAAGAGGAGGCCAGAATCAGCGGAGTCACAGAGACGCAACCTCATGATCGCCAAGCAATGCCAACCAGGTTACCAACCAAGTCAGCCGAAGTGGTTCCTCACTCAATCTCAATCAACGTCTCATCGGGATTGACACTATCACCCTTAGCGGTGTGAATCGCGGTTACGGTGCCACTGATCGGCGCCTGAATCTCGGTCTCCATCTTCATCGCCTCAACCACCAGCAGCGCATCGCCTTCGCTGACACTATCGCCCTCTTTGACCAATACATCGATCACCGCACCCGGCATGGATGCCGTCACATGGCCCGGCGCCTGTGCCCGTGGTCGCTTGCTACCCCTACCTGAACCATCACCGCTCGAATCACCCGCACCAAGCTCCGCGATGGTCTCGACGATGATCTCTTCCGGCACACCATCCACTGACAGATAGAAGGGTCGCGTGTTTTGCGATTCGTGGCCGGAGCCGGTGACTTTAATGTGATAACTCTCGCCATGCATGGTCACATTAAATTCAACAGGCGGCACCGAGCAGACCTCTTTGCCCTCTTCAATCGGTTTCAGTGGCTCGGGCACAATGTTGCCGGATTGACGCTGCTCGAAAAATTCGCGAGCAACGTCAGGAAACATCGCATAGGTGAGCACATCCTCCGGCGACTGAGCAAGGCTGCCTATCTCAGCGCGCAACGTCTCCATCTCATCATCAAACAGATCGGCAGGTCGGCAGGTGATCACTTTTTCATCAGCACACGCCTGCTGACGTACCACGTTATTGATCGTTCCCGGCGCTCTGCCGTAGCGCCCCAGCAGATAATTTTTCACCTCGTTGCTGACGCTTTTATAACGCTCGCCAGTCATCACGTTGAGCACTGCTTGAGTACCAACAATTTGCGAAGTGGGTGTTACCAGCGGTGGATAACCAAGATCCTCACGCACCCGTGGCACCTCTTCAAGCACCGCGTTCATACGATCAAGCGCACCCTGCTCGCGCAGTTGATTGGCAAGATTAGAGATCATGCCGCCGGGAATCTGATTGACCTGAACACGAGTGTCGAGCCCGGTGAACTCGCTCTCGAAATGGCTGTATTTTTTGCGTACGCCGTAGAAGTACAGGCCGATCTCCTGCAGCAGTTGCAGATTGAGTCCGGTATCGTTTTCGGTGTTGGCAAAAGCGGCGACCATGCTTTCAGTCGGTGGGTGGCTGGTGCCATTTGAGAGCGTAGAGATCGCGGTGTCGATATGGTAGCAGCCGTTTTCCACCGCCTTGAGCTGACACATATCCGCCAACCCCGCCGTTGCATGAGAGTGCAGATGGATTGGCAGACCCACTGTTTCGGTGAGCGCTTTAACCAGTGTCGCGGTCACAGAGGGCGTCAGCAGCCCGGCCATATCTTTAATCGCGATACTGTCGCAGCCCATTGCCTCCAGCTCTTTGGCCATCGCCACAAACACCGGAATATCGTGCACTGGGCTGGTGGTGTAGCAGATCGTACCCTGTGCATGTTTGCCCGTCGTCTTCACCGCATCGATGGAGACGCGAAGATTGCGCAGATCGTTGAGTGCGTCGAAAACACGAAACACATCAATGCCATTGCTCGCCGCTTTATCGACAAAAGCACGCACCACATCATCGGAGTAGTGGCGGTAACCGAGCAGATTCTGGCCACGCAAGAGCATCTGTAAGCGCGTATTGGGCAGCGCTTCACGCAGTTGGCGCAAGCGCTGCCAGGGGTCCTCTTTGAGAAAACGGACACAGGTATCGAATGTCGCACCACCCCACGCTTCCAGCGACCAGAAACCGACTTGGTCGAGCTTGTCGCAGATCGGCAGCATATCTTCAGTGCGCATGCGGGTAGCCAACAACGACTGGTGCGCATCCCGCAATACCGTATCCGTTATGTGTACTTTTGGCATGGTGTTAAACCTTGGCTTAAATGCAGTCGGGTTAAGTCAGTTAAAATATAGAGAGAAAGCAGCCGCGCGCTACAATCCACGGTGTGCAACGATGGCAGCCGCGATAACCGCCGCCAGCTCTCGTGGCGGACGGCGTACCGAGTAGTTCACCAGATCGGGGTGATCTTCAACAAAACTGGTGTCAAAGCTGCCACTCTGAAAATCGGGCGACTTCAATATCTCCAGATGGTAGGGGATCGTGGTTTTAATGCCATAGACGCTGATGTCGTGCAGCGCCCGGTTGGCGCGCTTGAGCAGATCCTCCCAGGTCGGCGCCCACACCACCAGTTTGGCGCACAGGGAGTCGTAATAGGGCGGCAAATTGTAACCTGTGTAGATCGCGCTGTCGGTGCGGGTACCGGGGCCACCGGCGGCAAAATAACGGGTGATGCGACCAAAGCTGGGCAGAAAATCATTCTTCGGATCTTCCGCGTTGATGCGAAACTCCATCGCAAAGCCTCGACAGCTGATCTCCTCCTGTTTGTAGCGCAACGGCAATCCGGCGGCAATACGAATCTGCTCCTGCACGATATCGACGCCGGTAATCTCTTCAGTAATGGGGTGCTCGACCTGCAAGCGGGTGTTCATCTCCATAAAGTAGAAGCTGCCATCCTGAGGAGCAGAAACTCCACCGTGCCCGCATTTTCATAGCCAGACGCCTTGCTGGCACGCACCGCCATCTCACCCAGATGTTGGCGCTGATCGTCGCTGAGCTGCGGCGAAGGGGCAATCTCGATCAATTTTTGGTGACGGCGCTGAATGGAGCAGTCACGCTCAAAAAGGTGAATGGCATTACCGTGGCTGTCGGCGAGAATCTGCACCTCGATGTGGCGCGGATTGACGATGCACTTCTCCAAAAAAACGTCAGCGCTACCGAACGCCTTGGTCGCCTCCGAGATCACCCGGTCGTAATTTTTGCGCAGATCTGCCTCATTTTCGCAACGGCGAATACCCCGACCACCGCCACCTGAGGTGGCTTTAAGCATCACCGGGTAACCCAGTTGCTCGGCACAACCAACCGCCTCCTCCAGATCATTGAGATTGCCGTCACTGCCCGGCGTCACAGGTACACCAGCCTCAATCATGGTGCGCCGCGCTTCGGTTTTATCACCCAAACGGCGAATCACTCGGGATGAGGGACCGATAAAGCGGATGCGTCGGCGCCTGCAGATCGCCGCTAGTTGCGCATTCTCAGACAGAAAACCGTAACCGGGATGGAGCGCATCACACTTGCTGGCGACCGCGAGATTAACGATGCGGTGAGCATTGAGGTAACCGGCCACGGACTCCGGCCCAAGGTTGTAGGCCTCATCGGCTTTTTTCACGTGCAACGCGTGACGGTCAGCATCCGTATAAATAGCAACGGATTTAATGCCCATCTCGGCGCAGGCGCGCACGATGCGCACCGCAATTTCGCCCCGGTTGGCAATCAGAATTTTTTTAATCAACGCGTTATCTCAAAATGCCCGGTTGAACACTCAGCGACGACCACCGAAGCGCTGCAATAACAACGCCCCAGCCACATCCCTCAGTCCCGTAGTCGATCCAATCGACGCATATGCTAGCAAAACGACGTTTCCGTGCCTACATTTCTTCACGGTGCTGCCTCGCTCCAGCCAAAGCCGACGGCATGGGGGTTGTGGCAAGCGCTCCTGCGAGCGCCTATACTTTCGCCCTTTACGACACCTGTCGCCATATTGAAACCCAGAAGATGCAATGGATAACTCAGAAGATCTGCTCAAACACGAACTCAACAACCAGACCGCCAAACTAGAGTGGCAGGAGCTGGAGCGCCATTTCGCCCGCGGCGTTGTGATTAAAATAGCGCCGCAACTCGACCTGGTAGAGGTTGCGCTCTGCATGTCGCGCGATGATAAAACGCGCATCGCAGCATGGATGGAGGACGGGCACGTGGGCCACCCCAGCATTGAAGATGCGCAGCGCTGGGTAGAAAACAAGCCACTGTTTTGGGCGGTCGTTGCCGCGCCGTGGGTGTTGATTCAGGAGATCGAAGACTGAGCGTGATCACTCTGACCACACTCAATGCCCGCTACATCCACTCGGCATTGGGCTTGCGCTACCTCAAAGCCAATGCCGGTGAGCTGCGTGACTCCATCACCATCGTCGAATTTATAATCAACACCCGACCCATCGATATTGCCGAGCAACTGCTGGCCGCGAACCCGACCATCATCGGCTTTGGCATCTATATCTGGAATGTCGAACAGAGCGAACAGGTGATCGCCATCATCCGCCAGGTTCGGCCAACGATCAAGATTATCATCGGTGGCCCCGAAGTCAGCTTTGAACAAACCGAGCAGCCGATCTGCGCGCTCGCAGACTACGTTATATGCGGCGCTGCCGACACAGCATTTGCGACACTCTGCCAAGCACTGCTCGACGACAATCCTCCAACTGACAAGATCATTCAAGCACTACCCACACCGCCAATCCAGCTACGACTACCCTACGATCTCTACAACGATGAAGATATCGCGCACCGCGTACTCTATGTCGAAGCGTCACGCGGCTGCCCGTTCAAGTGTGAATTTTGTCTCTCGGCGCTCGACAAAACCGCAACGGCTTTTGACACGGACCGTGTTCTTCAAGCCCTGGAACGGTTACATCAACGCGGCGTACGCCGTTTCAAGTTCGTCGACCGCACCTTTAACCTCAACACAGCAACTTCGTTAAAAATATTGCGCTTCTTTTTGGATCGTATGAGCGACGGTCTGTTCGTCCATTTCGAGATCATCCCCGACCATCTGCCTGAGCGTTTGAGAGAGACAATCAAAGCGTTCCCGCACGGCTCACTGCAATTTGAGATAGGCATACAGAGCTTCAACACAGATGTGCAAGCAACCATCAGCCGCAAACAGAACAATGAAAAAAGTGTGGAAAACTTAACCTGGTTGCGCAACGAAACATCGGCGCATCTACATGCCGACCTGATCATCGGCCTGCCCGGTGAGGATATTGATCGCTTTGCCAGCAGCTTCAACCGTCTGGTTGCGCTCAACCCTCACGATATTCAGGTCGGCATTCTCAAGCGACTGCGCGGCACACCGTTGATCCGTCACACCGATCATTATGCCATGCGCTACAACCCTGCACCGCCCTACAATATATTGAGCACCAGCACCATCGATTTCACAACAATGCAGCGCTTGAGCCGTTTCTCCCGTTACTGGGATCTGATCATGAACTGCAATCGATTCAACCAGACAAGACCCCTTTTGTTGGGTGATGACCCATTTTTGACTTTCATGAAACTCAGTGACTGGCTCTTTTTAACCACGGAACAGACCTACAAAATCTCACTGAAGCGGCTGTTTGGCTTTCTCTATCAAGCGTTAACAGAGACTCTCGACGTAACCGCTGTAGAGGCAGAGCAAGCGCTGCGCATCGATTATCAAAACAGTGGCGTGAAGGGCCTGCCGCCTTTCCCATGATCCTGCGACAGCTGACTTCAGCTAGTCATACCGATAACCCGTGTAGGCCCGTTCAAGCCTCTTGGCGGAACGGGCAAAGCTTTCCCACGCATCAATGCCTGATCCGCTTACGCTTGATCAGGCCTACAGTGCTGTTTTTCGTCTTCGAATTTGACGGCAAATATTTACGCAACGATTAATACATCCGCCGCCGAAACAGCCAACCGGCCATGGCCAGAGAGCCTGCACCAATAACCGCCATCGGCCAGTACTGATGCAGCAGCAGTTCATAACTGTCACCCTCGAGCATCACGCCGCGCACCACAATAAGAAAATAGCGCAACGGATCGAGATAGGTGAGCCACTGCACCACCTCTGGCATATTGGCGATAGGCGTAGAGAAACCGGAGAGAATGACCGCAGGCACCAGAAATAGAAACGCGCCAAGGATCGCCTGCTGCTGGGTCACCGCAATGGAGGAGATCATCAAGCCCACACCTACCGCGGAGAGCAGGAACAGCACGACGCCCAGGTAGAGCGCACCCAGATCACCCCGCAGGGGGATATCGAACAGCACCACCATCAGCACCAGAATCAACGTTGCTTCCAATACACCGATGATGATGCCAGGGATCGCCTTGCCAATGAGGATCTCCGCCGGGCGCAGCGGTGTCACCAGCAGCTGATCAAACGTACCTGCTTCCCGCTCGCGGGCCACCGACAGCGCCGTGACCAGTAGCGCTACCACAAGCATCAACAGCCCCATAATGCCGGGCACGATGAACCAGCGTGACTGCAAATTTTCGTTATACCAGGCCCGTGTATACAGGGTGACCTGAGGGCCGCTGCGCCCCTGAGTCGCCCGCCAGTTACGGTTGTAGTCCAGCAATACAGTGCGCAGATAGTTCATGGCGACCATCGCCGTATTGGAATTACGACCATCCAGAATCACCTGCAGCGGCGCACGCTCACCGCGTTGCAGATGGGCACTGAAGTTCTGACCAATGTGCAGCACCATCAACACCTCGCGATTGTCGATCAGTGGTGCAACCTCGCTTTCACCACTGATCTGCGCCACGACTTCAAAAGTGGGCGAACCTTCGATATGCGCAATCAGCTCTCTCGCTTCACTGCCCTGATCCTCGTTATAGATCGCCACCGGCACATGGTTGAGGTCATAAGTGGCGGCAAAACTGAACACCAGCAGCTGCACCACGGGCGGCGCGATGAGCACGAAGCGGCTACGTTTGTCGCGCAGTACAGCAAGGAGCTCTTTCAGGACCAATGCGGCGATGTGGTTAAGATTCACCCCTCCAGTCCCCTGCTCGTCTTCTTCCACACCAGCACGGTAAAAAACAGCAACATCAGCAGCAATGCCCCCATGTTGGCCAGCACCACCGGCCACACATCCCCGGCCAAAAACAAGGTCTGGAGAATGGCGACGAAGTAGCGCGCCGGAATCAAATGGGTCAGCCACTGGATCACCTGCGGCATGGAGTGGATATCAAACAGAAAGCCCGACAGGATGAAGGCGGGCAGAAAGGTAGCGATGATCGCCACCTGCCCCGCCACAAACTGATTTTTCGAGACCACCGAAATCAGTAGACCGATAGCCAGTGCCACCAACATAAACAGCGCCGAACTGACCATCAGCAGCCAGAAGGAGCCGCGCAGCGGCACATCGAACTGCCACACTGCCAGAGCGACGCTAAAGAGCATCCCCCCCATACCGAGCACGAAATAGGGAATCAACTTGCCTGCCAGCATCTCGCTCATGCGCAGCGGCGTCGCCAGCAGTGCCTCCATCGTGCCCCGTTCCCACTCACGCGCCACCACCATGGCGGTGAGCAGGGAACCGATCAGGGTCATGATGATGGCGATCAGACCTGGCACCAGAAACATCCGGCTGGAGAGTGCCGCATTGAACCAGACCCGCTGCTCCAGCGCTACCGGCATGGGCAGAGGCTTGCCCTGAACTTCGGCATAGTGGCTCAGCCAGGCGAGCCAGGCACCTTCGATATAACCTTTGGTGATGTTGGCCTGATTGGAATCGACGCCGTTGACGATCACGCCGATGGGCGCTTCGTTGCCAGAAAAGAGCCGCGACGAAAAGTCACTACGCAGCCAGACAATGCCGTCAATACGGTGCTCATCCAACGCTTGCCGGGCCACCTGAATCGTCTCAAAACGTTGCGGGCGAAAAAACTCCGAGCGCTCAAACGCCCCGGCCAGCGCATCGCTGGCGGTATCGGGCTGTTCGATGATGATGCCCACGGGAATATCCCTGGCATCCAGCGACACCCCGTAGCCAAACAGAAACAGCAGCACTATTGGCATAACAAAGGCGATAGCGATGCTGGAGG
>JAADGQ010000107.1:0-537 GCA_013152295.1 Gammaproteobacteria bacterium
ATGCGGATGGTGGTGTGCTGACCTCGGATAATGTTTGGGGGTTGGATAAGGTTCCTGCATCGCTGGCCGTCGTTGGTGGTGGTGCCATTGGTGTCGAGATGGCGCAGATTTTCCAGGATTTTGGCAGTGACGTTGCGCTGTTTGAGGCGCAAGAACGCATCCTCGCAGAAGTTGAGCCCGAAATAGCCAAAAGCCTGACCACGGTGCTTAATAACGATTCGCGTTTGACTATTCATACCAGCAGCCAGATCAAAGCGATCAAGGGCAAGCCCGGTGCGATGGTGGTGGATTATCAGGATAGTGACGGCAACAGCCAGACGTTTGCTTGCGACTACGTGATTATGGCCACCGGCAAACGCCCTGTGGTTGAACCGTTGCAGCTCGATAAAGCTGGCGTCGAGACCGATGGCCCGGTGATTAAAGCCAATGCCTATTGCACAACATCTGCGCCGCATATCTTCGCTGTGGGTGATGTGATTGGTGGTTTGATGTTGGCTCACACGGCCGGCCAGCAGGGCCGTGTTGCGGCTTCAGCGA
>JAADGQ010000107.1:644-6160 GCA_013152295.1 Gammaproteobacteria bacterium
ATGAGCATTGATGCCAAAGCGATGATCAGCGGTGAAACCGATGGCATGATCAAAATTGTTGCCGACAAAAAGAGCGAGCGTATTATCGGCGTGCATCTGCTGGTTGATCATGCCGATACGTTGATCGGTGAAGCGGTACTGATGGTTTCATGCGGCCTGACGCTGGAGCAGGTCGGTGGGTCGATTCATCCACACCCGACCCAGACTGAGCTGTTCGGCGATCTGGCAAGACGTTTGGCATCGCGTCTGCGGCGCAGTAAAAAGCGCAAAGCCTAAGCAACTGTAGGGTGCGCTGTGCGCACGTTTTACCTCCGTTGCAGAAGAAGCAAGAACCCGTGCGCATAGCGCACCCTACATGCATTAAGAGTGATAACAGCGTTGAAAAAAAGCGATATCAATAAAGTAGTTTTGGCATACTCCGGTGGACTCGACACCTCGATCATTCTCAAATGGTTGCAGGATGAGTATGCGTGCGAAGTGGTTACATTCACCGCAGATATTGGCCAGGGCGAAGAGGTCGAACCTGCACGCGCTAAAGCCAAAGCTGCAGGTGTTAAAGAGATCTATATCGAGGATCTGCGCGAAGAGTTTGTGCGCGACTATGTTTTCCCGATGTTTCGCGCCAACACTATCTACGAAGGGGAGTACCTGCTCGGTACTTCTATTGCCCGACCCCTGATTGCCAAGCGGCTGGTCGAAATTGCTGCTGACGTTGGCGGCGATGCGATCTCTCATGGTGCTACCGGTAAAGGTAATGACCAGGTGCGTTTTGAACTGGGTGCTTATGCATTGAGTCCTGAGATCAAGGTGATTGCACCGTGGCGCGAGTGGGATCTTAACTCGCGTGAAAAACTCATGGCCTACGCCGCACAGCACGGTATTCCGATTGAACAAAAGCGCGGCGGTAAATCGCCCTACTCGATGGATGCCAACTTGCTGCATATCTCTTATGAGGGCGATATTCTCGAAGATCCTTGGAACGAACCCGAAGAGAGCATGTGGCGCTGGTCGGTATCACCCGAGCAAGCACCCGATACGCCGCTCTATTTAGAGCTCGACTTTGCCAAGGGTGACCCGGTTGCTATCAACGGCGAAGCGATCTCTCCAGCATCGCTACTCGAAACTCTGAACCGCTTGGGTGGCGAAAATGGCATCGGTCGCCTCGATATCGTCGAAAACCGCTATGTCGGTATGAAGGCGCGCGGCTGTTACGAAACACCCGGCGGCACCATCATGTTAAAAGCCCACCGTGCGTTGGAGTCGATCACCGTAGATCGTGAAGTGGCGCACCTAAAAGATGAGCTGATGCCGCGTTACGCCAGTTTGATCTACAACGGTTACTGGTGGAGCCCTGAGCGTCAGATGCTGCAAGAGATGATCGATAGCTCCCAGACAACCGTTAATGGCAAAGTGAAAGTTAAACTCTACAAAGGCAATGTCACCGTTGTCGGACGCATGTCGACAACCGACAGCCTGTTTGATGAAAGCATCGCAACCTTTGAAGATGATGAAGGTGCCTACAATCAGGGCGATGCCGATGGTTTTATCAAACTCAATGCACTGCGACTACGTGTCGCTGCGGCCAAACGTAAATAAGTAAAGTCCTTTGATCGAGCTTTTAAAAGAACAAAAAGAGGGAAGATAAAGGTCTATTTTCGTGACGAATTGGAGCAACTGAAAAATACAATAAAATTCTTATACACTTCAAGAGTAGATCACTCGCACCCCTTCGTTTCCCGTCAACGTCCTCAGGCGTTGGATCAACTCCTCGGTGGGGTGAACGCGCCAGCGAGCACCGAGCGATAGTTGAGCCGATGCCTGCTCGCTGCGGTAGTCAATCCACACCGGGCAGATCCCTTCCCGGTAGGGGGTTAGCAGCGTGGTTAACTCATCGGCAAAACCGTTGCCTGCGCGCTGCTGTTCTACCCTGATTTCGAGCCGCTTTGCGTATGCCTCACGCGCTTGATCGAGATCGTAAACTCTCTCGGCGCTCATTTTAAAGCCACCGGCATATTCATCCACCGATACCGAACCGGCAACCACCAGTAATTTATCCTTGCAGAGCAGATCGCGGTACTGTTGATAGGCTTCAGAGAAGAGCGCCAGCTCCATGCGTGCACTGCGATCATCCAGCACCACGAAAGCCATTCGCTCACCGCGACGGTTATTTCGGGTGCGAATATCAACAACCAGCCCGGCGATGACTACAGTCTGGTCACGATCAGGTTGCAGATCGGTAATGCGCGCGCTGATAAAGTTGGCCAGCTCTTTTTCATGGCGGATGATCGGGTGGCCGGTCAGGTAGAGCCCCAGCGTGCTCTTTTCAGCGCTGAGTCGCTTGTCTTCGCCCCATTCGTCGGTGCAGACAAAATCGGCGACCGCCACTGCGTTGCCCGGTGCTGTGTTGGTCGTGGGTTCCTCGATGGCGAACAGGTCGCTCTGCCCGGATGCGCGGTCGCGCTGATGTTGGTCTGCCGCCAACAGCGCACGCGGCAGGGTTTCCATCAGCGCCGCTCGGTTGGGTCCCAGCGCATCTAAAGCACCAGCACGAATCAGCGCCTCAAGCACCCGCTTGTTCACTTTGCGCAGATCGAGGCGACGGCAAAAATCGAACAGATCGTGAAACAGCCCGCCTTGCTGGCGCTCTGCAACAATGCCCTCGATGGCCGACTCTCCCACCCCTTTGATGGCGCCCAAACCGTAGAGGATCATGTTGCCAGCGGAGGCCGTATCGGAAACCGTAAATGCGTAGTCGCTGCGGTTGACATCCGGCGGGTTGATCGGCAGCTTCATCTGCCGACACTCATCGATCAACGTCACCACTTTGTCGGTGTGGTCCATATCTGCTGAGAGCACCGCAGCCATGAACTCGGCCGGGTAGTGGGTTTTCATCCACGCGGTCTGATAGGAGAGCAGCGCGTAAGCAGCCGAATGGGACTTATTGAAACCGTAACCGGCGAACTTCTCCATCAGGTCGAAGATGTAGGTGGCCGTCGCCTCTTCAACGTTGTTTTTGAGCGAGCCCGCGACAAAAATTTCGCGTTGCTTGGCCATCTCTTCGGGTTTCTTTTTGCCCATGGCGCGGCGCAGCAGGTCGGCGCCGCCGAGCGTATAGAGCGCCAGCACCTGGGCGATCTGCATCACCTGTTCCTGATAGAGAATCACCCCGTAGGTTGGTTGGAGGATCGGTTCGAGATCGGGGTGCGGGTAGTCCACCTTGGCACGGCCATGTTTGCGATTGATAAAATCGTCAACCATGCCCGACTGCAGCGGGCCGGGGCGAAACAGCGCCACCAGCGCGATGATATCTTCGAAGCTGTCAGGCTGAAGTCGTTTGATCAGATCTTTCATGCCGCGCGATTCGAGCTGGAATACGGCGGTGGTTTCGCTGCGTTTGAGCAGATCGAAGGTGGCAACGTCATCCAGCGCAATGCTGAGGATCTCCAGCGCCTCTTCGCCATTCTCACGGCGCTTGCGGTTGACGGTCTTCAGCGCCCAGTCGATGATCGTCAGGGTGCGCAGGCCCAGAAAGTCGAACTTCACCAATCCCACCGCTTCGACATCATCTTTGTCGAACTGGGTCACTGTGCCCGATGCACCCTGTTCGCAGTAGAGCGGGGTGAAATCGGTCAGCGCGGTGGGCGCGATGACCACGCCACCGGCGTGTTTACCCGCATTACGGGTGATGCCTTCAAGCGAGCGGGCGAGGTCGATCAGCTCGCGCACCTCCTCCTCTTCTGCGTAGCGGGTGCGCAGCTGCTCCTCCTGCTCCAGCGCTTTTTCCAGCGTGATGCCCAGCTCAAACGGTATCAGCTTGGCAATCGCATCAACGAATCCATAGGGGTGGCTGAGTACGCGACCCACATCGCGCACCACCGCCTTGGCGGCCATGGTGCCGTAGGTGATGATTTGCGAGACGCGCTCCTGGCCGTAGTGGTTGGCGACATATTCGATCACCCGGTCGCGGCCCGCCATGCAGAAATCGACATCAAAGTCAGGCATGGAGACGCGTTCAGGATTGAGGAACCGTTCGAATAAAAGGTCGTAACGTATTGGATCAAGGTCTGTTATCCCTAATACATAAGCGACCAATGATCCGGCGCCCGAACCACGACCGGGACCAACGGGGATGCCGTTCTCTTTGGACCAGCGGATAAAATCGGCGACGATCAGGAAGTAGCCGGGGAACCCCATCCCCTCGATAACGCCAAGCTCCATCTTAAGGCGTTCGTCATACTCTCTGCGCAGTGTTGCGAACCCTTCGGCCTGGCGGTCGAAGAGAAAGTCGAGACGGCGCTCCAGTCCGGCTTCGCTCTCAGTCGTCAGGTATTGTTCTACCGTCATCCCTTCGGGCACCGGAAACTCCGGCAGCACGTTTTCACCCAGGGTCAGTTCGAGGTTGCAGCGACGGGCGATCTCGACGCTGTTTGCCAGCGCTTCGGGAATATCGGAAAACAGCTCGGCCATCTCTGCCGGGGTGCGCAGGTATTGCTGGTCGGAGTGGTTGCGCGGGCGACGAGTGTCGGCCAGCGTACGCCCTTCGTGAATGCAGACGCGGGCTTCGTGCGCGGCGAAGTCATCGCTGCTGAGAAAACGCACGTCATTGGTGGCAACAACGGGGGTCTCTGTCGCCAGTGCTAATTCCACTGCACTGTGCAGGTACGCCTCCTCTTGAGGCCGCCCGGTGCGTTGCAGTTCGAGGTAGAAGCAGCCAGGGAACAGCGCTTGCCACTGCTCCAGTAGCTCACTGGCCAAGGCTTTTTTATCTGCCAGCAGAGCTTGCCCAATATCGCCACTGCGCCCCCCGGAGAGTGCGATCAACCCTTGTGTCGCGCCCTTGAGCCATGCTCTGTTGAGCATCGGTACGCCGTGATGCTGCCCCTCGATGTAGCCACGCGACAGCAGTCGCGTTAAGTTCAGGTAGCCGACCCGGTTTTGGCATAGCAGCACAATGCGTGTCGGCTTGCTTTTGTCCGCGTCGTTGCTGATCCAGCTGTCAACACCAATAATCGGTTTGATCCCGGCGCTGAGCGCAGCCCGGTAAAATTTGACCATGGCAAACAGGTTGCTTTGATCGGTAATCGCAACAGCAGGCATGGTTGCACTGGCCACTGCTTTTATCAGCGGTTTGATGCGCACGATGCCATCAACCAGCGAGTACTCGGAGTGCAGGCGCAGGTGGACAAAGCTTTGCGAGTTTTGCGGATCGTTTGTCGGATTATTGGCGGGCATAACCGCGAATTATAGCGTAAGCAGAGCGCGTGGTTGGTAGAAAAAAGCGCCGTGCAGCGTAAAGAGTACGAAAGAAGATGAGAGGTTATACGTTGTTCAGGCAGCGCTTCACCGGTGCAAACGAGCGCCGATGGATCTCTGTGACACCAAGGCGTTGTAGCGCAGTGATATGCGCGCGGGTGGGGTAGCCTTTGTGGCTCCCCAAGCCGTATCCGGGATAATCTGCATCGAGTGCGACCATCTCCTGATCTCTGGCTACCTTGGCAATGATCGATGCGGCGGCG
>JAADGQ010000043.1 GCA_013152295.1 Gammaproteobacteria bacterium
CGCAGTAGTCGAGCGGTATTGCGCAGCCGTTTTTTGTCGCGGATAAGTGTGTCGATCAGCTTGTCGGTCTGCTTTGGCTTCTGCTCGGGTTGCTGTGCGGTAATCTTTTGCCGGGCGCGTTCAATGAGTTCACCGTAGCGGACTTTTGCCGGGCAGACGTTTTCACAAGCGCGACATAGCAGGCAGCTGTCGAGATGAGATCTCAGTGCTTCGGTGGGTTCAAGTTGCTGCTGGGCAACCCCTTGAATCAGCGCGATGCGCCCCCGCGGTGACTCTGCTTCGTTGTGGCTTTTGAGGTAAGTTGGGCAGTGCGGCAGGCAGAGTCCGCACTTGACGCAACGGTCAGCTTCTTTGATGAGGTCGGTGAGCAAGTGATCGCAACTGTTGGTCTGTTAATCGGACGGTGCCGAGCTGGTGAACATTATCGGCGCAGTTTATAATCCGCTCGCCTAAATATGCAATCAGTTCAATGCGGAGTGCTAACAATGTCCTACTATCGTCACCACCTCTTTTTCTGTACCAACCAGCGCGCGGATGGTGGCCGCTGTTGTGCGGATAATGGCGCTAAAGCGTTGCGCGATTACGCCAAGCAGCGCATCAAGGCGATGGGTTTGCGCGGTGTTGGCGGCGCGCGAGCAAACACTGCGGGTTGTTTGAATCGGTGCGCGAGCGGTCCGGTTCTTGTTATCTATCCAGAGGGGGTTTGGTACACCTATGCCAGCAAGGAAGATATCGACGAGATACTGGAGAAGCATGTTGGGCTGGGGGAGCCGGTGACACGTCTGCAGCTTGCAAGCTGAGGACATACTCTGTATGATTTCGCTCCTTTTTATGGCCGTACTTTTTCTTCGTCTGGAGCAGACCTGAATAATGAAGACTTATAGCGCAAAACCGGCGACCGTCAAACGCGATTGGTACGTTGTGGATGCGGCAGGCAAGACCTTGGGCCGTCTTGCCAGTGAAATTGCCAAGCGCCTGCGTGGCAAGCATAAGCCCGAATATACCCCCCATGTGGACACAGGCGACTACATTGTCGTCGTGAATGCCGAGAAAATTCACGTCTCTGGCAATAAATCGACCGACAAAATGTATTACCGCCACACTGGTTACATCGGCAACCTGAAGTCGATCAGTTTTGAAAAGCTGATCGATAAAGCTCCAGAGCGTGTTATTGAGATAGCCGTGAAAGGCATGCTGCCGAAGAACCCCTTGGGTCGAGAGATGTACCGTAAGCTCAGGGTATTTTCTGGTCCTGAACACAATCACGCCGCACAGCAGCCAAAAGCGCTGGACATTTAATTAGACAGGAATTGCGAAATGGCAAGCGATTACAACTACAGTACCGGGCGGCGTAAAAGCTCTTCTGCTCGTGTTTTTTTGAAGCTCGGCAGTGGACAAATTGTTGTCAATGGGCGCCCGATTGATGACTACTTCGGACGTGAAACATCACGCATGGTTGTGCGCCAGCCGCTTGATCATGTGCAGATGGTCGATGGCTGCGATATCAATGTTACCGTCAAGGGCGGGGGTCCTAGCGGCCAGGCCGGCGCGATTCGCCACGGCATTGCGCGTGCGCTGGTTTGTCATGATGAGTCACTGCGTTCACCACTGCGCCAGGGTGGGTTTCTGACGCGTGATGCGCGCATTGTCGAACGTAAAAAAGTGGGTCTGCACAAAGCGCGCAAGCGTCCACAATACTCGAAACGTTAAACTGATCATGGCTCCCAGGGTGGAAGCGCCTTGGAGCTGTGGCTGGCACCAGTGAATTGTTGCCGTCTTTGTGGTCGAGCAGAGACGGCATTTTTTACGATGACAGGCGTTGATGAGTCTCTATTGGGGGATCGTCTAGTGGTAGGACTGCGGACTCTGACTCCGCCAACCTAGGTTCGAATCCTAGTCCCCCAGCCATTTTAAAAGCGCGTTGTGGCTCGTTTTTTCTACTTTCCTCTTTTTTGTTGCCCTTCCCGTCGCCTATTTTCGCTACGTACTTAAATGGTAGCGATTCACCAAAAAGCAGAGAGGCGAGAGGCACGTGCATATCTGTAACCACTTCAAGCAGATGGCTCGCTACAACCTGTGGGCTGACAGGCTGCTATTGATGCACTTGGAGCCTGTTACTGATCAGCAGTATCGTGGCGATTGTGGGCTCTTTTTTAAATCGATCCACGGTACGCTCAATCATCTGCTGTTGGGCAATAGTGCGTGGCATGGCCGCTTGGCTGACAAGTTGTTTGTGTTTGACGGCCTTGATCAAGAGTTGCATCACGATCGTCAAATACTGGCCGATGCATTGATCGCCAAGTCAGAAGCGTGGATTGCGTTTATCGACACGCTGTCCGAGCAGCGCTACAGCGAAATCCTCACCTACCGCACAAGCAAAGGGGCTGAGGTGTCTCTGCCCATTGCGCCGTTGCTCGGTCATATCTTTAACCATGCCACTCACCATCGCGGGCAGGTTTCAGCGACTATTTCAGGATTTGGTCACCCAGTGCCCGAGATGGATCTGGTTTATTGGTTGTTGCAGGCGGACTGACATGCGCCTCACCTTCTGATGAGCGCGAGATCTTTGAGCGGCCTTCGCGAGGTCTGGCCATTGCGTCTGATCGGCGCTGCTTGTATCTTACTCCGTTTTAACCTGTGTCCCTCTTCGCCATGCCCGAAATGATTCCCGCCGATTCTGTTGGATTGGTGACTGCGCAAACCATGCGTTTTGATGATCCACTGCAGTTGGAGTGTGGGCGCGTGCTGGCGGAGTATGCGCTGATCTATGAGACCTACGGCGAACTCAATGCGCAGGGTTCTAACGCGGTGTTGATCTGCCACGCGCTGAGTAGTGACCACCATGCAGCGGGTTATCACAGCATGGATGACAACAAGCCAGGGTGGTGGGATACGTGCATTGGACCGGGTAAGCCCATCGATACCCGCCACTTTTATGTAGTATGTCTCAATAACCTGGGCGGCTGCAAAGGGTCAAGTGGCCCCGCTACCATGAACCCCGAAACGGGCAAGCCTTATGGTCCCGACTTCCCCGTTGTCACAGTCAAGGATTGGGTTAACAGCCAGCGGCGCTTGGCCGAGGCGTTGGGTATTGAGCAGTGGGCTGCTGTTATCGGTGGTAGCTTGGGCGGCATGCAGGTGCTGCAGTGGTCTATAGAGTATCCCGATCGGATACGCCATGCTGTGGTGATTGCGGCAGCGCCCAAGCTGTCGGCGCAGAACATTGCTTTCAACGAGGTGGCGCGCCAGGCGATACTGGCCGATCCCGAGTTTCACCAAGGCCGTTACTACGAACACGATACCCAGCCGCGTCAGGGCTTGATGTTGGCGCGGATGCTGGGGCACATCACCTATCTCTCCGATGACAGTATGCGCGCTAAGTTTGGTCGTGAGCTGCGTGAAGGGAAACTCAATTTTGGCTTTGATGTCGAGTTCCAGGTTGAGAGCTATCTGCGTTATCAGGGGCGCGCCTTCGTTGAGCATTTTGATGCAAACACCTACCTGCTGATGACAAAGGCGCTGGACTATTTCGATCCGGCCAGCCAGTGTGGCGATAGCCTTTCGTTGGCTATGAAGCAGGTGACGGCATCGTTTCTGGTGGTTTCATTTACCAGCGATTGGCGGTTTGCGCCCAGCCGCTCATTAGAGATCGTGAAGGCGCTATTGGACAACAATAAAAAAGTGAGTTATGGGGAGATCGAGGCAAGCCAGGGGCATGACGCTTTTTTGATGCCGATTCCGCGTTACATGGAGCTCTTTAGCGCTTATATGGCGCGCGTGGTCGAGGAGGTTCGCTGATGAGCGCTGCGCAATTACGGGCTGATCTGGCCATCATCAGCGAGTGGATCGAGCCGGGCTCCAGCGTGCTCGATCTCGGTTGTGGCGATGGTGCGCTGCTGGCCTGTTTGCAGGATAACCGCCAAGTGAGTGGTTACGGTTTGGAGATTGATAGCGAAAATATTGCCAGGTGTGTCGCCGCTGGCGTGAACGTTATTCAGACTGATCTGGATGCGGGGCTTTCAGAGTTTGACGACAGCTCTTTTGACTACGTGGTGATGGCTCACACGCTGCAGGCTGTTTCGTATCCAGAGCGCCTGTTGCAAGAGATGTTGCGTGTTGGTCGTGAGGGTATCGTTACATTCCCCAACTTCGGGCATTGGTTGAATCGTTTGGGATTGGCGTTTGGTGGCCGTATGCCGGTATCTCGTACGCTACCCCAAGCCTGGTATGACACCCCCAATATCCACCTCTGTACGCTCGCTGATTTTGAGTTGCTGTGCGAAAAAAATGGCATCGCCATTTTGCAGCGGACGGTGGTGGATTACGCACATCGCGCCAGCTTTATCGCGGGGTTAGCACCGAATCTGCTGGGGGAGATCGCGTTGTATCGTTTCCAGCGCCTGTGAGGCGGCAGATTGAGGCGCGCCGGGCTGAGTTCGAAAAAGCGAAGGGGGCCATCAAGCTTCATGTAGGACTAAATCATAGCGCCCATATTTCTGAATTCGTTACAGTCACCGACGGCAAAGTAATGCCTATAAAAGGCACCAGCATGCAGACATGCTCTGATTTGCGTATTGAAGCCAATATCCAGTTACTATCATTGAACCCGATAGCATCAGTGCAGCGTAGCATATGAATGGCAGCGCGAATATTAGGAGTCTATCCGGTCTTTATTCCATTATCGTGCGAGAGTTTTTATGAAAATAAGATATTTTGGATTAGCGCTGCTGTGTATGGCATCGACAGCTATTCAGGCCGAGGTGATTGGTAGTGTTACCACCAAGTTTAAATTGATGGGTGCCAATGACGTTATTGTGGTGGAGGCGTTTGATGATCCACAGATCCCTGGTGCTACTTGCCATTTGAGTCGTGCTAAAACGGGTGGGGTGAAGGGTAGCTTGGGGTTGGCTGAGGATACGTCGGATGCCTCTATCGCCTGCCGCCAGACGGGGCCGATCACGCTCTCGGATGAGATCAAATCGGGCAAGCAGGACGGCAAAGAGGTGTTTAAAAAGAGCACGTCGTTTCTGTTTAAGTCGTTGCAAGTTGTGCGTTTCTATGATGCCAAACGCAACACGCTGGTCTACTTGACTTATAGCGATAAGGTAATCGATGGTTCGCCGAAGAATAGCATCTCGACGATTCCTGTTGTTGAGTGGCGGTAGCCGCTCTCAGCGTTCTTTTCTTAGCGCTCTTTTAATCCCAACACATCCTGCATATCGTACAGTCCGTTCCCCTGCTTCATTACCCACCCTGCAGCGCGCATGGCACCTTGGGCGAATGTCATGCGGCTGGATGCTTTGTGGGTGATCTCGACACGCTCACCGGGGCCGGCAAACATGACCGTGTGGTCGCCGACGATATCACCGGCGCGAATGGTGGAGAAGCCGATGGTTTTGCCATCGCGTTCAGTGGTGATACCTTCGCGGCCGTAGATAGCACACTGTTCCAAATCTCTTCCCAGCGCATCGGCAACGACCTGCCCCATGCGCAGCGCGGTTCCCGATGGGGCGTCCACTTTGTGGCGGTGGTGGGCTTCAATTATTTCAACGTCCACGCTGTCGCCCAGTACTTTGGCGGCTATCTCCAGCAGTTTCAGGCAGAGGTTGACGCCAACGCTCATGTTGGGCGCGTAAACAATGGCGATATCTGTCGCCGCAGCGGTGATTTGTTCACTCTGCGCTGCACTGAAGCCGGTTGTGCCGATCACCATGCGTCGTCCTGCTTTACGGCAAATATCGAGGTTGGCTAGTGTCACTTCGGGGCGAGTGAAGTCGATGAGCACGTCAAACGTATCCACGGCTTCTTGCAGAGCGTCGCGAATTGGAACGTTGAGTTCGCCGACACCGGCGATGATTCCGGCATCGCTGTTTAATGCGCCGCTGGCCGCGTGTTCGAGGGCTGCTGTTAGCTCCATTTCAGGGGTTTGGCAGCACGCTGCAATCAGGTTTTGGCCCATGCGGCCTGCGCTACCTGTGACGGCAACTCGGGTCATCGGTGAATTCCTTGGTTTGTTGTATTTGGCTTCAGAATTTCATCTCATCAAAAAAATTCTTTACACCATCGATCCATGAACGTGCCTTGGGGCTGTGTTTGTGTGCATTTTCAGTCATTGACTTTTCAAACGTCACGAGCATCTCTTTCTGCTCCTTGCTGAGGTTGACCGGTGTCTCAATCGCGACCTTGCAGAGCAGATCGCCGACGCCGTTACCGTGCACCGACTTTACGCCTTTGCCGCGCAGGCGGAATGTTTTCCCTGACTGCGTCTCTTCGTTGACGCGTAGCTTGACGCGCCCATCCAGCGTTGGAACATCGAGCTCGCCACCGAGCGTGGCGGTGACAAAACTGATGGGCACTTCGCAGTAGAGGTCGTTGCCATCGCGTTCGAAAATAGCGTGGGGGCGGACTTTGATCTGTACGTAGAGGTCGCCGGCCGGACCGCCGTTCTCTCCCACCTCGCCCTCGCCAGCAAGGCGAATGCGGTCGCCGTTGTCGACACCTGCAGGTACTTTGACTGACAGGGTTTTCTGCTCTGCTACCCGCCCGTCTCCATGACATGTTCCACACGGGGAGGCGATGGTTTTGCCGCTGCCCTGGCATTTCGGGCAGGTCTGTTGCACCGAGAAAAATCCCTGCTGCATACGCACCTGGCCGTGACCGCCACAGGTGGCGCAGAGCGATGCGCTGCTGCCTTTGCGTGCACCGGAGCCGTCACAGGTTTTACAGATCACTTTGGAGGGCACGCGCACTTTGACGGTGCTGCCGCGTACGGCATCTTCAAGGCTTAGCTCAAGACTGTAGCGCAGATCCGCGCCGCGGTAGACCCGGCTGCCGGAAGAGGAGCGCGCGCCGCCGCCGAAAACATCCTCAAAAATATCGCTGAAGCTGAAGCCGCCGTGACCAAAGCCGGCGCCACCGCCACCTTGTGCTGAGGGATCAACGCCAGCGTGGCCGAACTGATCATAAGCAGAGCGTTTACGAGCGTCGTTAAGCACTTCGTATGCCTCTTTCGCCTCTTTAAACTTCTCTTCTGCGCTCGCGTCATCCGGATTGCGATCAGGGTGGTGCTTCATCGCTAGGCGGCGATACGCTTTTTTGAGCTCTGCGGCGCTCGCATTGCGTTCAATGCTGAGCACTTCGTAATAGTCCCGTTTTGCCATATGTCAAAATATCGAGTGTTGTTGGTCAACCACCGGAACGCTAGCAGAGGTGGTTGCCGCAGTTAAAAGTTGGCCTACCCAGAACCACTGTGCGGCGGGAGGCATTCGCCCCCCACCGCACGTGAAAAGAGTGGTCTGTAGTAGGAACGTTTCGATAACGGTTATTTGTTATCTTTGTTGGGCTCCTTGATCTCTTCAAACTCGGCATCGACGACACTGTCATCTTCTGCCTTGTTTTGGTCTGGCCCTGCATCGTCAGGTGCCGGGGCACCTTCGCCAGCGTCACCCTGCTGACTATAAAGACGTTCAGCCATTTTTCCCGAAGCCTCGACCAGCGCCTGCGTCTTCTCTTCGATGGCCTGTTTGTCGTCACCCGACAACACCTCTTGGAGCGATTTGATCGCAGTTTCGATAGCCGTTTTTTCGTCGGCCTCAATTTTGTCGCCCAGCTCCTTCATCGATTTTTCGGTGCTGTGGATGAGGTTTTCTGCCTGATTTCTTGCGCTCACCAGCTCGTGCAGTTTGCGGTCATCTTCGGCGTGTGCCTCGGCATCTTTGATCATGCGCTCGACTTCATCATCTGACAGACCGCTGGAGGCTTTAATAACAACAGACTGTTCTTTGCCGGTCGCTTTGTCTTTGGCCGAGACATTTAAAATACCGTTGGCATCAAGGTCGAACGTCACGTCAATCTGGGGTACGCCACGCGGCGCTGCAGGGATATCAGCGAGATCAAAGCGGCCCAGGGACTTGTTGCCAGACGCCATCTCGCGCTCGCCCTGCAGTACATGAACAGTGACTGCATTTTGACTGTCTTCGGCGGTAGAGAACACCTGCGACGCTTTGGTCGGGATGGTGGTGTTTTTCTCGATCAGTTTGGTCATGACGCCGCCGACCGTTTCGATGCCCAGCGACAGCGGTGTTACATCAAGCAGCAGTACATCTTTAACGTCGCCGCCCAATACGCCGCCCTGAATTGCCGCGCCAATTGCGACCGCTTCATCGGGGTTCACGTCTTTGCGCGGCTCTTTGCCGAAGAAGTCTTGGACGGCCTGCTGTACTTTGGGCATACGCGTCTGTCCACCGACCAGGATCACCTCATCGATCTCAGAGGTGCTGAGACCTGCATCCTTTATCGCGGTTTTGCAGGGCTCAATCGTACGCTCAATCAGATTTTCGACCAGTGACTCCAGCTTGGCGCGTGATAGTTTGATGTTCAGGTGTTTCGGACCACTGGCATCTGCCGTGATGTAGGGCAGGTTAACATCGGTTTGTTGAGCCGAAGAGAGTTCGATTTTCGCTTTTTCAGCAGCCTCTTTGAGGCGTTGCAGTGCCAGCGGGTCATTGTGCAGGTCGATGCCGCTGTCTTTTTTGAACTCTTGAGTAAGGTAGTCGATCAAGCGCAGGTCAAAGTCTTCACCACCGAGGAAGGTGTCTCCGTTGGTCGACAGCACCTCAAACTGATGCTCGCCATCCACTTCAGCAATTTCGATGATGGAGACATCAAAGGTGCCTCCGCCCAAGTCATATACGACGATGGTTGCGTTGTGCTGTTTTTTCCCCAGGCCATAAGCCAGGGCTGCCGCTGTTGGCTCGTTGATGATGCGTTTGACATCAAGGCCGGCGATTTTGCCGGCATCTTTGGTTGCCTGGCGCTGAGAGTCGTTAAAATAGGCGGGGACGGTAATCACCGCTTCGGTAACCGGCTCACCCAGAAAATCCTCAGCAGTTTTCTTCATTTTGAGCAGCACCCGCGAAGATATTTCCGGCGGCGCCATCTTAATGTTGTTGGCGCGCACCCATGCGTCGCCATTGTCCGCAGGGACAATATCGTAAGGCACCATTTTAATGTCGCGCTGTACAACGTCATCAGAAAATTTGCGACCGATTAGGCGCTTGATGGCGAACAGGGTGTTCTTGGGGTTGGTAACTGCTTGGCGTTTGGCGGACTGCCCGACCAGCACTTCGCCGCCGTCAGCGTAGGCGATGATCGAGGGAGTGGTGCGATCGCCTTCGCTGTTTTCGATCACCCGGCAATCACTGCCCTCCATGATGGATACGCATGAATTTGTTGTTCCGAGGTCGATACCGATAATTTTTCCCATTGCTTGATGTCTCCGTAAAATTGTTTGTTAAATTTGTTTCTAATGATTGGGTCAGCGCTACTGATTTCAAGCCATTTCGTCAACCTGTCCGCCGTTGGTGGGTGCCCCTCCGCCACCCTGAGAGACAACGACCATGGCGGGCCGCAGCAGCCGTTCGTTTAACAGGTAGCCTTTTTGTGCCACCGCTAATACGGTATTAGGCTCGACATCGGTTGATACCTGCATGGACATTGCTTGGTGATGCTCCGGGTTGAAACTCTCGCCTTGCGGGTTGATCACTGATACAGAGAATTTTTCCAATGCTGTCTGAAACATTTTCAATGTCAGCTCCATGCCTTCGCGCACCGAAGTGGTTGCCTCTTCATCCGAAGGTACTGCTGCTAGGCCAAGCTCCAGGCTGTCGATAATTGGCAACAGCTCCAGCGCGAATTTTTCCAACGCATATTTATGTGCATTGGCCACGTCGCGCTCAGTGCGGCGGCGCATGTTTTCCACTTCGGCGCGGGCGCGGATCGCTTGGTCCATGCTCTCGGCGGTTTTGCGTTGTTGCTCTTGCAGCGCGAGAAGCAGCTCTTCGGCGCTGGGTTTTGCCGTATCGCCGCTCTCTTCACCCGCTGCATCTTCAGTGAAGTTTTGTGTCTGCTTTGCTGTTGTTGCTTCCTGCGCGTCTGCCGCCGGGGCGCTGTCACCCGGTGCTGCCGCATCAGTCGTTGCGGCTTGCTCCACTATGTTCTCCTCGGTTTTTGGGGAGCCGCTCTCTGCGCTGTTCATCTGCCTCATCTCCAACAAATTATCAGAAAAATAGAATAGTCACTGACACCGCAAGGCCGTGCTCTGCGGCGCAGCCAAGCTAAATACGGGGTAGATATAGGGATTAGTGGGATTGATTCAAGGCGGCACCCAATAATTTTGCGGTAATATCGACAATCGGGATCACCCGGTCATAGGCCATCCGTGTCGGACCGATCACCGCGAGCACGCCGATCGTGCCGCCGTCTGCCTCATAGGGGGCACTGACCAGACTGCACTGCTCAAGGGCGTCGTAGCCGGACTCTTCGCCGATAAAGATCTGCACGCCATCGGCATCCAGAGATTGATCGAGCAGATGTAACATGCTGCGCTGTTGTTGAAAGGCATCAAACAGTTGACGCAGCTTGTCTACATCCGAGAGCTGACTGAAATTCATCAGATTGGTCTCGCCTGACATGACAAACTTCTCTGTGCTGGTGCCCATATGCAGCGCTTTATCGGCTACCTCTACGGCTGCCTGCATCATGGTGCTGAGGGACTCTTTGGTCTCACGCATCGTGCCGAGCAGTTGTTCGCGGACCGTCAACAAACACTGACCGGCAAACTGCTCGTTGAGGTAGTTGCTGGCCTGTGTCAGTTCGGCAGGTGAGTAGGTGCGCTCGGTGTGGATGATGCGATTCTGCACCTCTTCGCCATTGACGACGATAATCACCAATACGCGGTGCCCGGAGAGTGGCAGAAACTCCAGGTGGCGCAGTACTAGGCGTTCGCGCCACGGAATGGTGACAATGCCCGCCATATTAGTCAGGTCAGAGAGCATCGACGATGCGGCGCCGAGCAGATCTTGAACGCCTGCATCCGCATCAAATTGCCCTTTGAGCCGCATCAGGTCGTTGTCAGTCAGTTTGCGAACATTGATCAGCGTGTCGACGAACATGCGGTAGCCTTTGACGGTGGGTACACGCCCTGCGGAGCTGTGCGGCGAATTGACGAAACCGAACTTTTCCAGGTCAGCCATCACGCTGCGCACCGTAGCGGAGCTGACATCTAGCCCTGCGCCCTCGCCCAGCTTGCGCGAGCCGACCGGCTGGCCGTCGCGAATGTAACTCTCAACCAGGGTCTTTAACAGTAGACGTGCACGTTCATTTAGCTCTTTGGTCACAGGAAAGCCACGATCATGATAAAAACAGACGCGCTGCCAAGCAGCGCTGCGAAGCGGCATTATACGAGATAGGGTCAATCAAGCGTGAATTAAGCGTGAGCCAAGGGCTACCGGGTCGGGCGCTGGTGTTATTCGAGCCGTGCATGGGCGCGATCAAATTGCGTCATCTTTTGTGCTCAGGTAGAATGCTCGGCTCTCTGGGCGCCTTGCGCATCGGGGTTGGGTCGCCAACATGCGGTTGGCGGTCTTTTTAAATTTTTCTCCTTGCCTTACCTGTCTTCAAAAACGATTCGTCGTGGCGAGGACGTGGGAGGCTGTTGAATCCGAGAGGAGCTTCAATGAGGCATTACGAAATTGTATTTCTGGTTCATCCGGACCAGAGCGAACAGGTTCCAACCATGCTTGAGCGTTATCGTTCAATCGTCGAATCCGATAGTGGCGTTATTCACCGTCTGGAGGATTGGGGTCGACGCCAGCTCGCATATCCTATCAATAAGATCCACAAGGCACACTATGTTCTGATGAATATTGAGTGCAACCAGCAGGCGCTGGATGAGATCGAAAGCGCTTTTCGTTTCAACGATGCAGTGATCCGCAATTTGGTTATTCGTCGCAAAGAGGCGGTTACCGAGCCTTCAGTGATGGCCAAGGCAAGAGAAGAGCGCAGCGAGTCGTCTGCACCGCGTCGCAGTGACCGCAGTGATGATAAACCTGCAAGTAGCGCAGTGGCGACACCTGCTGCGCCAGCCGAAAGCGCTGAAGCAACGACTGAAACTGAAGCGGTTGCGAGTGAACCTGCTGCAACAGCGGTGGTGGTTGAAGGCGGCGAAGCTGCAGCTCCGCAAGCCTGATTCAGGCCGCGGTCAAGCTAACACAGACATTATTGAATAGGAGAAGAACCATGGCTCGCTTTTTTCGACGCCGTAAATTTTGCCGTTTCACCCAAGAAGGGGTGAAAGAGATCGACTATAAAGATATTGCCGTTCTCAAAAACTATGTGTCCGAGACGGGCAAAATCGTACCCAGCCGTATTACCGGCACCAAAGCCAGATACCAGCGTCAGCTGTCACGGGCAATTCGTCGTGCCCGCTATATTGCACTGCTGCCTTATTGCGATTCGCAGTAGATCAGCGTCGCTAGCTTGGCTCTTATTTTTTGATCGGGTAAAACAGTCGGGTGAACAGATAGCACTATGCGGGCCATTGCCGCCTACATTGAACGTGGTTTCGCTCAAGCGATTTTGGTTGTCGTTGTCAGCGCTGTGCTGTCGCTATTTTTGCCGTTGCTGAGTCTGCTGAGCAGTGCGGTGGTTGGGCTGGTAACCCTGAGTCAGGGTGCGCGTAACGGCATTGTAGTTATTGCAGTGTCTGCGGTGATTACTACCGTGCTGGCCTATCTGGGGCGTGGCATGGATGCTAACTTTGCTATAGCCGTTGCCATCACGCTGCTGTTTGCAGTTTGGTTGCCTGTGTGGCTGCTGGCTTGGGTGTTGCGCGTCACGTTGTCGCTGCCTGCGGCGATCTATGTGGCGGCTTCTATCGCACTGCTGGGTGTCATCGCTATGTATATTGCGGTGGATGATGTTGCTGCGTGGTGGACAACAGTGCTCACGGCGCTATTTGAGCCAGCACTGCAGGAAAATGGCGCGCTTGTGACCTCTACCCAGATGGATGAGGCCATTCGTGTGCTGGCCGCTTCAATGACCGGGCTGATGGGTGCTGGTGTAGTCATTGGATTTATGTGCAGTCTGTTTATTGCGCGCTGGTGGCAAGCCATGCTCTACAACGAGGGTGGCTTTCAGCGTGAGTTTCATAACCTACGCCTGCACCGTGCTCTGGTTATTCCTGTTGTCATTGCGCTGGTTGTCAGCAATCTTGCTAGCGGTGTGCTGGCGGGTATCGCCAACGATCTGTTTGTCATTACCATGGCCATCTACATGCTGCATGGGCTGGGCTTGCTGCACGGTGTGGTTGCGATCAAGAAGGCCCACAAAGGCTGGTTGACCGGCGTCTACATGGCGGCAGTGTTCATCCCCCCGCAGGTGATGTTTGTGTTGGCGGCTGCGGGCGTTTCCGACAGCTGGGTAAACTTTCGCGCAAATATGAGGGCGGCGCAGCTTCCGCCCCCGAGCGACCCGAATAAAGAGTAGCCGGTTATAGGCCCCGTAAATTGAACGTTTTAGATGTGAGGATTGAACGATGGAAGTCATTCTGCTTGAAGAAGTACAAAACCTGGGAAAACTGGGCGACTGTGTTGCGGTGAAGTCTGGCTACGCCAGAAATTACCTGATTCCCGGCGGTAAGGCATTGGTTGCCACCGCAGAGAAACGCGCTGAATTTGAGAAGCGCCGTAGCACATTAGAGGCTAGTGCTAATGAGGCGTTGGATGGTGCCCGCACGCGGGCTGAGGCGCTGACCGCATTGGAGATTATTGCTATCAGTGCCAGAACCAGTGCTGAGGGCAAGCTGTTTGGTTCGGTTGGCGCTCTGGATATTGCCAATGCGCTGAGCGAAGCGGGTGTCGAGGTGCAAAAACGCGAAGTGCGTCTGCCCACCGGACCGCTGCATGAGCTGGGTGACTATGAGATCACCATTCATCTGCATCCACAGCTCAACAGCACGGCGAAGATCGCTGTTGTTGCCGAGGAGTCATAAATCTCAAGTTCAAGAGAGAGCCCGATAAGGGCTTGACGAAGGGTTCAGCAAGCTCCCGGATGAGCGCCGATTCGGTGTAAATCGACAAAGGGGAGCAGCAGAGGGGCGGCATCAGGCTGCGGCGATTGCGCTATCGATCAGGCGGAATTGCTGTGCGGCCCGCCGCCCCTTTTTTTATGCGCCCCTTTGCTGCGTCAATGCTTTGATCACTCCGGCAAAGATTATATGCTCTGGAGTGGAAGACGCTCATTCCGATAGCCGACAACAAGACACACGCAACCGTGCACCATTCTGAATCCGACAGTTATTCATCCGAGCCGCCTGTAATAGTATCCGGCGCTGATGCCGCGACCTCCGCGTTGCGCGTCCCGCCCCACTCAATCGAAGCCGAGCAGGCGGTGCTCGGCGGATTGATGCTGGACAACGACGCCTGGGACCAGGTGCCGGATATCGTTGCTGAAAACGACTTCTACCGCCGCGATCACCGGCTGATCTTTCGTGCTATCGCGACACTGGTGGATCAGAGCACCCCTTTTGATGTGATTACGCTCTCCGAATGGCTGGAGAGCGTCGCCGAGCTGGATGGTGTCGGTGGTTTGGCCTATCTCGGTGCGCTGGCCAAAGAGACCCCCAGCGCAGCCAACATCAAAGCCTACGCGAGTATCGTGCGCGAGCGCTCGATCATGCGCCAGCTGATTCATGTGGGCACGGAGGTTAGCGACAGCGCTTTCAGTCCGGGTGGGCGTGACTGCGCCGAACTGCTTGATCACGCCGAGCGGCTAGTATTTGAGATTGCAGAGCAGGGGATGCGCGGTCGCAAAGGGTTTGCGTCGATCAAAGAGCTGCTGACCCAGGCAGTGGACCGCATCGACACCCTTTTTCAGCAGGACAACCCGATCACCGGCATCGCCACCGGCTTCTCCGATTTCGACGAGATGACCTCGGGTCTGCAACGCTCTGATCTGGTCATCGTTGCCGGTCGCCCGTCGATGGGTAAAACCACTTTCGCGATGAATATTGCCGAGCACGCCGCGATCAAAAATGATCTGCCGGTTGCCGTGTTCAGCATGGAGATGCCCGGCGAGCAGCTGGCGATGAGGATGATGTCCTCCCTCGGTCGTATCGACCAGCACAAGATCCGCACCGGCAAGCTGGAGGATGACGACTGGCCACGCCTCACCTCGGCGGTGGGTATTCTCTCAGAGGCCAAACTGTTCATCGACGACAGCCCTGGCCTCAACCCCACTGAGCTGCGTGCTCGCGCACGTCGTCTCAAGCGCGAACACGGCGACCTGGGGTTGATTGTGATCGACTACCTGCAGCTGATGCAGGGCTCATCGAGCAGTCGCGAAAACCGGGCGACGGAAATTTCTGAAATTTCCCGCTCGCTGAAGTCGCTGGCCAAAGAGCTCAGCGTACCGGTGGTTGCGCTGTCGCAGCTCAATCGCAGCCTTGAGCAGCGCCCCAACAAACGGCCGGTGATGTCTGATCTGCGTGAGTCGGGTGCCATCGAGCAGGACGCCGATGTCATCGTCTTTATCTATCGTGACGAGGTTTACAACGAAGACAGTCCCGACAAGGGCAGCGCGGAGATCATCATCGCCAAACAGCGTAACGGCCCTATTGGTAAAACGCGGCTCACCTTTCTCGGTCGTTACACCCGCTTTGAAAATTTTACGGCGGATATGTACCACCACGAGGAGCACGACTAGTGCGTGCCACGCAGGTACGCATCAACACCGCGAATCTGCGCCACAACCTTCACTGCGTAGCGCAGGCCGCGCCAGGGTGTCGTACCCTCGCGGTCATCAAAGCGAATGGTTATGGCCATGGTCTGCTGCGTTGCGCACATGCGCTGAGCGCTGCCGATGCTTTTGCGGTAGCAAGTTGTGGTGAAGCGATTGCCCTGCGCAACGCAGGCATCGAGCAACCCATTTTGTTGCTGGAGGGCTTTTTTGCTGCGGATGAGCTTGCGGCCATTGTTCAGCGGCGGCTCGATATCGTCGTCCACCATCTGAGCCAGATTGCGCTGCTGGAAAAATTTTCAGCAGACCATGCCATTCATGTCTGGCTAAAAATCGATAGCGGTATGCATCGGCTCGGTTTTCTCCCCGCACAGGTCAAGGCAGCGTGGCAGCGCTTGCGTGCGTGCTCGTGCGTTGCCCCCAATATTCGCCTGCTCACTCATCTGGCCTGCGCCGATAATCCGGGTAGCGACGCGACGCTGCAGCAGCTCGACTGCTTTGATCGTGTCGCCGCAGCACTGCCGCGCAGCGAGCAGAGTATTGCCAACTCGGCAGCCCTATTGGCCTGGCCACAAAGCCACCGTGACTGGCTGCGTCCCGGCCTCATGCTCTATGGCGCGTCACCCTTTAGCTTCCCCGGCGCCTCCGATCACCCTTTTGATAGCGCGTTAGCGCAGCGACAACCCTCGCCGCTGACGCAACAGCTCAAGCCGGTGATGACATTTACATCCAACGTTATCGCCATTAAACATCTTCAAAAGGGGGATAAAATTGGTTACGACGGTAGCTGGCGCTGCCCTGAAGCGATGCCGGTTGCTATCGTGGCTGCGGGTTACGGTGACGGTTACCCGCGTCACGCCAGCGCGGGTACGCCGGTTCTGCTCAATGGTCAGCGCACTGCTCTCATCGGCCGTGTCTCGATGGATATGCTCTGCATCGATCTGCGCAGCCAGCCCGGTGCCCGCCTCGGTGATCCTGTCACGCTTTGGGGTGAGGGGCTGCCCGTCGAAGAGGTCGCCCGCCACGCCGGAACTATCCCCTATGAGTTGTTGTGCGGTATCACGTCTCGGGTGGACGTGGTGGAGTGCTCATAGGCTGATTGCCGATCAACCGCTCTTTGGCCGCCTTTTTCAGCTGTTTTAACTGATACTCGCGCTGGGCGGCTTCCCCTCTCTCCTCAAATGCTTCGTAATAGGCCAGTGCTGCGGGGCGCCGTGCTTTGGTGTACTTTGCGGCCAGCCGGTCGTTGTTGTTGTGTTCGTGCAGACGACGGCTGATGTCGCAGGTTATGCCTGTGTAGAGGCTGTTGTCTGCGCAACGTAACATGTAGACATACCACGTTTTTGTGAGCGGCAGCTCTGTATCCTGTTTATTTGGCACCGCTGCGCTTGAGTATGCCCATGTCGTAAGAGATGCGCTGCTCGGCGGTGAGCACGGCGCGCATCTCCAATAGATGGTCGTAGCGCTGACGCAGAATGTCGGCACCGATCGCTGTCAGCTCCTCTATTTTGGCGTAGATCGCCGTTTTGTCGGCATTGTCTCTGGCTGTGAGCACATTGAGCTGTTTCTGCTTGAGCGCCTCTTCCGCTTTGAGAACGGCCATGTGGCGGCCGAGCTCAAGGTGCATCTTGTCGACGCTGAGTTTCTGTTCGGCGCTTAACGTCTTTGCCCAGTGTTTGCTGAAGTGGTGCGCTTTCTGCGTTTGAGCTTTGCCGTCGTGGTGCGGTTTTTTATCTGAATCGGCGTGAGTGGGGGCAGCTATGGCCAACGTGAAGATAAGGGCGTACAGAACGGTTTGAAGGTTTTTGGCCACTGTTTGAGTTCCTTTTTTGCTGCGCGATTTTGTCAATGAAAGCGTGGATTACGGGTGAACAGGCCGCCGATCATGGCACAGCATGTAACGTGGTCGCAACCGCTTTGGCTTGAGTATAAGATATCCGGAATGTTCGATGACTTGGGGTGGATTGTTAGCAGTGAACTGGAGCGGAGGCAGGAATGATCAAAAAATCCAAGGGGAAGGTTGCGATTATTACGGGTGGGACCAAGGGGATTGGCGAAGGTATCGCACAGAAGTTGGCGGATGACGGGGTGACGGTGGTTGTCACCAGTCGCAATGCGGCCCACGCGCAACAGACCGCTTACGAAATCAATGCACGCGGCGGGCAAGCACTGGGGTTGCCATTTAATGTCGAGCAAGCGGATGATCTAAAGGCGTTGATCGAGGGCACGGTTGCTGATTTCGGTCGGCTCGATATTCTGGTCAATAACTCCTTGAGCCAAAGCGCGTTGGTGCCGCTGGAGACACTCTCTGACGAGCAGGTCAGCTTCGCTTTTACCTCCAACATAAGTCATACCTTTCTGTTGACCCGATACGCCTATCCCCACCTTAAAAAAAGCAAGGGGTGCGTGGTGAATATCGGTTCTGCGGTGGTCAACAACTATCTGCTGGGGTTGCAGCTCTACGCGGTGATTAAAGGCGCTGTCGTGCAGATGACCAAGGTGTTTGCCGCAGAGTGGGCAGCCGATGGGGTGCGTGTCAATGCGATTAATCCTGGCATTATTCGCACCAGTGCTTTTTCTGACATGGGTATGCCGGAGGATGTGATCGAGCAAAATTATGAGTTCTACAAACGTTACCACCCATTGGGTCGGGTGGGTGATCCGGCAGAGATCGGCGCGATGGTTGCCTATCTGGTCTCGGCGGATGCCGCGTTTATTACCGGCTCAATTATTGAAGTGGATGGTGGTTGCAGCGTGCAGGGGCAACCCATGTACGGCGCCTGATCTGCATCTCCCGACGCGTTTTTGCGTTTTCAACAACGTGCTAGCCGGTATCTTTGAGAAAGATGTGATCGCCAATAGTGCGCGTAACGACCTTGTGCTTTGCCCAGTAGGGGTCGGCCAGTTTGGGGGCATAGTAGTAGAGCGCGCCGTTGGTGATATCTGCCCGCCCCTTGGTGATCTCAACCAGGCGTGGGTAATTATTGTAGATGAAGTGGGCGATCTTCTGTGCGGTTTGCCATGCTGCTACGTCATCGGGATCATCGCTGCGCCCGTCGTGAGTCCAGCTGAATTGACGATATTGCCAGACAACCTGGCAGATTGTGTCCGGGTATTTGTTGTGGGAGAGGCGGTTCATGGTGACGGTGGCGATCGCCATCTGCCCCTCTTTAGATTCGCCGCGCGCTTCGTGATAGATGTTCAGCGCCAGGCAATGCAGGTCTCTCTCTGCACTTGTCGAGGCCGTGCTGCTGGCTGATCCGGTAGTTGGAATCAGTGCCAGCAGGGCGGTCAAAGCAAGGAGAGAAACAAGGCTAGAGTTGTGCTGCAGTTTTTTTGAAATCATAGTAGATTTCTCTTAAAGCATAAGCCATGCCAGACTGTATTGTTTGTTTTTAAATCAATTGATTGACGTTTTTTTTATACGCTGCACGCATGTGGTGCATTGTTGTGTGTAAAAAAAACAGACGACTATTAAAGTAGGGTGTTAAGCGTGTGCTGTATGTGCGCTTTTAGCGCTCAAAGATGCTCAATCGGCGTTAGTTCATCCAGTGTTGTGTGTAACCGGCGTTGATTGTAATAGCCATATATGACGCACATCAGTCACTGCCGAAGCTTTTGTCTGATACATATTTCCCGTCAACCATTCTCGCTATCGGTTTGGAGACCAGGCAGGCCGATACATCTGCGTCGTACATTTCTTTGAGGGTGGTGACGATTTCGCGGGTCGATAGGTCCTACGCATACAGAAATAATATTTTGTTGCTCATCGAGGTAAAGTGACGCTGCTTTTTCTTGACGAGCTGTGACTCAAAATTACCGTTGCGGCAATGCGGGCAGTTGATTTTTCTATTGAACGAGCACCATTTTAATTGATTTTACTTTTTTACGGCATTCCTGACCTTTTCTGATGATACTTCTCGACCTGAAAAGATCGGTGCCCTTGCTTTCTGAATACGAGATTCCCGGTACGCTCCTGTCGCGGGTAATCTATCGTTACACGGCTGCATCAACCGGCTATACGATGATTCTAAGCCTGGATAAAGCGGCTATAGTGTTCACCTCTACAGACCATATTGCATGCTGCTAGGGTTGCTTGCCATGCGGCATTTGAAAAAGGCGGATCCCGTAGAACTCTTCCGGTGAACAATCCCATTGAGGCAGCGGATTGCGATTGCCCGCGCCCTGGCTTTGATCGGTTTTAGGCTGCTGCGGAAGCTCATGAATACCATCGGTTGAAATGGCGTTCCGCACAGACCGCTGCGCGGACGCGGAGGACATAGTAACGTAGCGTTTTTTGCTTTCCGTAAGTCGGCAGTTTAGAATGTCGGGTTTTGCGGCCAGCGGTGCTGGGTTTGTGTCGATAATATTGATCGTTCTAATTAAATGAGGGATGTGTGGTATGCCTAACGTGCGGGTGAGAGATGGTGAACCTTTTGAGGTTGCATTGCGACGCTTCAAGCGTACTTGCGAGAAAGCTGGAGTTTTGTCTGAGGTTCGACGTCGCCAGTACTATGAAAAGCCAACGACTGTACGCAAGCGTAAAGCGGCAGCGGCGGTTAAGCGCCACCTGAAAAAAATCTTTCGCGAAAGCAGAAGACACGTTCGTCTCTACTGATCAATTCATGTCCTAGCAGAGGTAGCAGCCATGTCTGGTAGCGTAAAGCAGCGCATTCAGGATGATATGAAGGCCGCGATGCGGGCCAGAGAGAAGGTGCGGCTGGGTGTAATCCGCTTGATCTTGGCGGCGATCAAGCAGCGCGAAGTGGATGAACGGATTGAACTGGATGGTACCCAGGTTTTGCTTGTGTTGGAGAAGATGGTCAAGCAGCGTCGCGACTCTATTGGCCAGTTCAGCGATGCTGGTCGCCAGGATCTGGCGGACATAGAGAGCGCTGAGCTTGAAATTATTCGTCAATATATGCCGCAGCCACTGAGCGATGCCGAGGTTGATGCTGTTATCCATGAGGTGATCACGGCGCTTGGTGCGAGTTCCGCTCAGGACATGGGTCGGGTGATGGCGGCTCTGAGGCCGCGCCTGCAAGGGCGTGCCGAGATGGGGCCGGTGAGTGGCAAGGTTAAGCAGAGATTGTTGCGCGCTGCGTCCTGAGTGGGCGCTGCACGTTCAACGGTGAGTCAGCGCTGCTGCGCGAGGTTTAGCCGCTCGCTGCGAGTTTAGCTATCCAATGGCGGGAAGAATCCCTCAAGCCTTTATTGATGATCTGCTGAGTCGCGTCGATATCGTCGATATCGTCGAAGAGCGCCTCGAGCTGCGCAGGTCAGGCCAAAATTACTCGGCCTGTTGCCCCTTTCATAACGAAAAAACTCCCTCCTTTACGGTTAGCCGCGATAAGCAGTTTTATCACTGTTTTGGTTGTAGTGCCCATGGTAGCGCCATTGGATTCCTGATGGAGTTTGATCGCATGGCTTTTCCCGAGGCAATTGCTGAGTTAGCGCAGCGTGTCGGCATGGAAGTTCCGGTCGAGCAACGTGGCGTGGACAGCTCTGCGCAGCACCACGACCTATATGAGTTGATGGAGCGGTCGGCCAAATTCTACCAGAGCCAGTTGCGCGAGCATCCGCAGGCTGAACAGGCGGTGGATTACCTGAAGCAGCGCGGGCTCTCCGGTGAAATCGCCGCCCAGTTTTCTATCGGTTTTGCGCCGCCTGGTTGGGATAATCTGACAAAGGGGTTGGCTTGCAGTGCTGAGCAGATAAAAAAGCTGCATACCGCCGGCATGGTTGTAGATAAAGAGGGCGGTGGTTACTACGACCGGTTTAGGCATCGCATTATGTTCCCCATCCGTGATCTGCGTGGACGTGTTATCGGCTTTGGTGGGCGAGTGATGGGGGACGAGACGCCAAAATACCTCAATTCGCCGGAGACGCCGTTATTTCATAAAGGGCGGGGGTTGTTCGGTCTTTATGAGGCGCGCAAAGCTCAGCGCGACATCCGTCGCCTGCTCGTCGTCGAGGGATACATGGATGTTGTCGCGCTTGCGCAGCATGGTATCCATTATGCCGTCGCTACGCTGGGAACGGCCACTACGCCAGAGCATCTGCGCGCCCTGTTTCGTACAACCGCTGAGGTTGTGTTCTGTTTTGATGGTGATCGGGCAGGTCGTCAGGCAGCGTGGAAGGCGATGGAGGTGGCGCTGTCGCTGATTTATGAGGGTCGCCAGGTCAGCTTTATGTTTCTGCCGGATGGTGAGGATCCCGATTCATTGGTGCGCACTCAAGGAGGTGAGCGTTTTGAGCGGGGGCTGAATGATGCACTGCCGCTATCCGAATTTTTCTTTGAGGGATACCTCAATAAGGTCGATATATCCGCCATAGATGGGCGGGCTCGTCTGGTTGCTCTAGCGCAGCAGCCGTTAAAAAAGCTTCCCGATAGCGTTTTCAAACAGATGATGCTCGCCAAGCTGGCCGAGCATGCGCAGATGGATGTGCAGCTTTTATCGCAGTCGTTGCCTGATGAAAAGTCAGTCGGGGGGCGTGGTGCTGCGTCGCGCGCGCGCGGGCTGGCCCAAGGGCGGACACCCATCTCGCTGGTTCGTCTAGCGATTATGTGGTTGTTGCAAGACCCGGCATTGGTCCGTGCTGCGGGTGAGTGGCAGTGCATTAAAGAGCTTGATCTGCCGGGGTGTGCGTTGCTGTGCGAGTTGCTTGAGTTGTTGCGCGACAACCCCAATCTCAGTACGGGCGCAGTGTTGGAGCGCTGGCGTGGTAGCGATGAGGGTCGTTACCTTGCGACATTGGTGCAGTCGCAGCACCCCGTGCCGGTTGACGGCATCGAGGCCGAATTCAGCGCGGTGATGAGTCGCTTGCATGAGGCGCGTACGAAGCAACGGGTAGAGCAACTATTGCAGAGGGCGTCTGTCGAAAAATTGGATGATCTGGAGAAGCTGGAATTACGGCGATTGCTGTCTCGGGAGTAAAAAATCGTACTTAGAATCTTTCGTAGGGTATGCATAGGTATATGAAGTGTTATAAAATGGGCTGTTCTTGTCGTGAATTCGTACAGTGTTCGGAAATTATGTAAATGAGTCAAACTGATCAGCAACAATCTCGCCTGAAGTTATTGATTGCCAAAGGCAAAGAGCAAGGCTACCTCACCTATCGGGAAGTGAACGATCACCTGCCTGACGATATCGTTGATCCTGATCAGATCGAAGATATCATCAGCATGATCAATGATATGGGTATTTCGGTGCACGAAGTGGCGCCGGATGCAGATACCCTGTTGATGGCGGGTGCTGGCACATCTACCGACGAGGTTGCTGCCGATGAAGCTGCCGCTGCATTGGCGAACGTGAATGCGGAGTTTGGCCGCACCACAGATCCGGTGCGCATGTATATGCGTGAGATGGGTACCGTTGAGTTGTTGACCCGTGAAGGTGAAATTGTCATCGCCAAGCGTATCGAGAGTGGGCTGAAGCAGATGCTGTCCGCGCTGGTTAACTACCCTGATACCGCTGCAGAGCTGCTGCGGGCCTACGATAAACATTGTGCGGGCGAAGGGCGTTTGGTTGATATTATTAACGGTAGAGGATTTACCGATCTCTACAACCAAGAAGAGACGGCCATTGCGAAACCTGTCACCAAAGGTGCGGGTGATAACAATAATGGTGGTAAAGGGTCTTCTGACGAAGCTGAAGAAGAGGTGGTAGAGCAAGGTCCTGACCCCGAGGAGGTGATCAAGCGCTTTGAGAAGCTGCGCAAGCTCTACGAGAGCTCAATGGCTGCAGCTAAAAAGCACGGCAGCGACCACAAAAAAGCGGTCAGTGCGCGTACGGCATTGGCCGAGCACTTCATACTTTTCAGGTTGGTGCAGAAGCGCGTCGATCGTTTGGTTGATAATTTGCGCTTTGTGATTGAGCGTGTGCGCAAGCATGAGCGCGTTATTATGAACCTCTGTGTTGAAAAGGCGCGTATGCCACGTAAAGCATTCATCACCTCTTTTCCCAAGAGTGAGACTGATCTTGAGTGGTTGGGCAGGCACATCGATGCGGGAGAGAGCTATTCCTCTGTGCTCGCTGAATATGCAGGTGAGATCAAACAGGCGCAGAGCAAATTGATTGCGATTCAGCAGAGTCGTGGAATGAGCATCTCGACAATCAAGGATATCAATCGCAAGGTCTCCATTGGTGAGGCCAAGGCGCGCCGAGCCAAAAAAGAGATGGTCGAAGCAAATTTACGACTGGTCATCTCAATTGCTAAAAAATATACCAATCGTGGTTTGCAGTTTCTCGACCTCATTCAAGAGGGCAATATCGGCCTGATGAAAGCGGTGGACAAGTTTGAGTACCGCCGTGGCTATAAGTTTTCAACCTATGCAACGTGGTGGATTCGCCAGGCGATTACCCGCTCTATCGCCGACCAAGCGCGGACGATTCGCATTCCGGTGCACATGATCGAAACCATCAACAAGCTTAACCGCGTTTCTCGTCAGTTGATTCAGGAGATGGGTCGCGAGCCGACGCCTGAAGAGCTCTCCAAAAAGATGGAGATGACCGAAGAGAAGGTTCGTAAGGTGTTGAAGATTGCCAAAGAGCCGATTTCGATGGAGACGCCCATAGGCGATGATGAAGATTCCCATCTGGGTGACTTCATCGAAGATACCCACGACCTCTCTCCACCGGAGGCTGCAACCGTTGAGGGGTTGGGTGAGGCGACTCAGGATGTGCTTGAGAGCCTGACCGCCCGCGAAGCGAAGGTGCTGAGCATGCGTTTCGGTATCGGCATGAACACCGACCACACGCTGGAGGAAGTGGGCAAGCAGTTCGATGTCACCCGTGAGCGGATTCGCCAGATCGAAGCTAAAGCACTACGCAAGCTTCGCCATCCCAGTCGCTCCGATCAGC
>JAADGQ010000144.1 GCA_013152295.1 Gammaproteobacteria bacterium
GCGAGATCACAATCGCCGAGATGGACATCAACATCGTGGTCGCCGTGACGGGTTTTGTGACAAATGGTGTAATCAAGTGCTGCGCTATCGGCCACCTGTTTGACCCACTGTTGCGATTCACTATCGGGGCCGAGCAACAGCGGCGAGGCATTGAAACGCGCACGAATCAGTTCTCCCATCAACGCGGTTGCAGACAGTGTCACAGTTTGAGTGTTGGGGAAAAGCTCGCTAAGTTGCTCCACTCGGTGCAGGTGGGGATCAACCGTCACAATCGTATCGAACATGTCACCGAGCCAGCGGCAGATAATGCGCTGGCTGATCGCCTCGCCATGCGTGAACGCCGAGTCCTGGCGCATATAACAGAGGTAGGGTGCAACCAGGGTGAGTTTGTTGACACCCATCTGCCGTGCTGTTTCAGCGCTCAGCAGCAGTTCAATCAACTTCTCATTGGGGTTATTGAGACTACGACAGAGCACCACATGCTCGGGCAGCTCTGCGGGCAAGCAAACCTTGTTTTCACCATCGGGGAAGTGGTGCACATCGACCACTTTGCACGGCACGCCTAACGTCCGTGCAAGTTGTTGGGACTGTTTCAGGTAGTCGGGAAAGGTCAAAATCAGCATCGGCGATCTATCACATCTGTCTGCTATGAAATGTTTTGAGCCTACATGATTGCGCTAAATACGCAAAGTCGCGACGGCGACCCCGAACGTCGCAATCACTCGCCGCTATGCTGCTCTTTCTGTTGCAGCGCCCACATGCGCGCGTAGCTCCCCTGTGCGGCCAGGAGTTCATCATGTCTGCCCTGTTCGATAATGCGCCCGTGCTCCATCACTAAAATGCGCTGTGCATCAACGATGGTAGAGAGCCGGTGTGCGATAACCAGTGTCGTGCGCGTCGCAGCAACCTCGCCCAACGCTTTTTGAATCGCCTGCTCGGACGCCGAGTCGAGCGCCGAAGTCGCTTCGTCAAAAATCAGTATGTGTGGATTTTTAAGGATGGTACGGGCGATGGCAACGCGCTGTTTCTCACCGCCGGAGAGTTTCAGCCCGCGCTCTCCCACCGTCGTTTCGTAACCGTTGGGCAGCGCGCTGATGAAGCTGTGCAGATGAGCCAACTCGGCAGCGCGAATCACTTCGTCACAACTGGCATCCTGTTTTGCGTAGGCGATGTTGTAGTAGATCGTGTCATTGAAGAGCACAGTATCTTGCGGCACGATACCGATAGCGCTGCGCAAACTGTGCTGCGTAACTCCGGAGATATCCTGACCATCGATGAGAATGCGCCCCTTGCTGGCGTCGTAAAAGCGAAACAGCAGGCGCGCCAACGTCGATTTTCCCGCGCCGCTCGAACCCACCACGGCCACTGTTTTACCGGCGGGAATCTCAAAGTTCACGTCGTGCAGTATCGAGCGATCAGCGTCGTACGAGAAGTCGACATGTTCAAAACGCACCACGCCCCGCTCGATCTGCAGTGCAGGTGCATCCGTTTTATCAACGACCTCCGCGTCAACCTCTGTCAGCTTGAACATCTTTTCGATATCGGCGAGCGAGTGACGGATCTCGCGGTAGACGAATCCCAAAAAATTCATGGGGATAAACAACTGCAACAAAAAGGCGTTAATCAGAACCAGATCGCCAATGGTTAAAATACCGTCGGAAACCTGCTGCGCGGCCACCGAAAGCAGCAGCGTAATACCGATCGCGATGACCGCCGCTTGACCAATATTGAGCACCGCCAATGAGGTCTGGCTCTTGATCGCCGCGTGCTCCCAGCTCTGCAAATTTTCGTCGTAGCGTTTTGCTTCCCACGCCTCGTTGTTGAAGTATTTGACGGTTTCATAGTTGAGCAGGCTGTCGATAGCGCGGGTATTGGCGTTCGAGTCCTTCTCGTTCATGGTGCGCCGAAACGGCATACGCCACTCAGTCACCACCAGCGTAAAGACGATATAGATCGCAACCGTGGCAAAAGTGATCAGCGCATAGATGGGGTCGTATGCAACCAGCAGAATGCTCGCAACCAGCACAATCTCAATCAGCGTGGGCAAAATATTGAACAGGGTGAAGGTCAGCAAAAAGCTGATGCCTTTGGCACCTCTCTCAATATCGCGGGAGACACCGCCAGTTTTACGGTCAAGATGAAAACGCAGGCTCAGCGAGTGCAGGTGACGAAACACCTGCAGCGAGGTGCGACGAATCGAATGCTGTGTCACTTTGGCAAAGATCGCATCGCGCAACTCACCAAACAGCGCGGTGGACAGCCGCAGTACGCCGTAAGCAATCAGTGCCGCCGCCGGCAGCACAACCACCGCGTTCAGCGATGGGTCGAGAGAGTCGACAATCTCCTTCAGCGCCAGCGGCACGCCAACGTTGGCAACCTTGGCGATGACAATGCAGGCCAGCGCCAACAGCACCCGGTTTTTATGTTCCCACAGAAACGGAAACAGACTGGCGATCACTTTCCAGTCATTGCCAGAACTTGAGGGTGGTGCTTGATGGTGAGGGCGCAAGGTGATCGAGTCCGGTCGTTGTAATGGGCTGCCGATTATACCGACATAATAGATATGACTACCATCGGGCAGAAGTGCAGAGCGAACCGTGTAAACATAATGAAAAAACTGCTAGGGGCCTGTTTGCTGGCAGCGCACGGTGCGGCACACTCTGCAACAGCGCTGTTTGATCTTGCCGATAGACAGAAGAGAGAACTCACCGTTTATGCTGATAACGACCTGATCTCTCCCACAAACACAGACCGCTACTACACTCACGGGCTAAGGTTTGAGCTGAAATACCCCGGCCGCAAAACTGACTACTCACTTATCATTGGGCAGGCGATCTACACACCCGCTGATTTGACCCTCACCGCTGATCAGCAGCCCGCAGACAGCTGGCCCTATAGCGCCTGGCTCTATCTCGGTGTCAAAAAAGAGAGCCGTGCAAGCGGGGGACAGCGCCACAGCTACGAGATCAACCTGGGTTGCGTCGGCCCCTGCGCACGCGGCGAAGAGACGCAACGTGCTGCTCATAAGCTGTTCAATGCGGTGAAGTCCAAAGGCTGGGACGCGCAGATCGCTCAAGTGTGGGGCCTTCAGCTCAACTACCGCAGCCAGCTGCGTTATCGCCCCACGTCGCTATCCAGCGAAGTTGCTTACTCCCCCTATTACGGGGCAGCGCTGGGCAATATTTTTGTCAATGCCTTTGCCGGGGCAGAGTTTCGTTCTGGCACACAACGTCTCGATAAAAACGGCAGGGAGCACACTGCCTCCGACACCATTCGCTCAACACTGTTTTTCAGGGTAGAGGCTCGATGGGTGGTGCATAACACGCTGCTGCAGGGTGCCTTGTGGGATGATCAGAGCGCACACACCGTTGCCATTCGCCATGGAGTGATCGAATCAGCCGTGGGGTTTGTCTGGCCCATGCAGACGTATGCCATTGGTTACAAACTTGTTGCGCGCAGCACTGAAGTGCGCCAACACAGATGGTCACTGTTTCGCCACAGCTACGGCCAGATCGAGTTCACTACCCAATTTTAGAGGCACCTGCCAACATCCATGGAGATATTACGCTCGATCAAAGGTCGTGTAGAATGAGCCTCGCGGAAAAATCACGATCTATCGATAGCAGTTCTGGAGCGGGTGGTTGCATGCGTTTTAAAGATATTCTTATTGGCAGTTTTGTGCTGTCCCTGGTGGCTGGTTTGACCTATGTGTGGATGACCCCTGCCGGAACGCAGCGCTCTCCCGATATTGCACTGACCACTGTAGACGACCAAAACCTGCGTCTAGCCAGCTTTTCGGGACGTCCGCTGTTAGTGACTTTTTGGGCGACGACCTGCGATACCTGCATTAAAGAGATGCCGGAGCTGGTGGCGCTGCATCAAGAGCTGTCACCGCGTGGCCTGGCGATTATCGGCATCGCCATGGATTACGACCCCATCGACCAGATCAGACAGTTGCTGACGCAACGTCATCTGCCCTATCTCGTCACCCACGACCGCGACGGCAGCGCAGCGCAAGCATTCGGTGGCATCAGAGGAACCCCGACCTCTTTTATTATCTCGCCCGACGGGCGCATTGTGCAGCAGATCACCGGCGAGATGAACATGAACGAAGTGCGCCAACAGCTACGGGTTATGCTCTGACAACTTTTGGCAATTTTTAGCAGCTTCGGCACGCAGCCATCCGCTCAACGACTGCCCCCTACTCTTTAACTGTCCTACTACGGAAACAACCATGCTCTGGGTTAAAGCATTTCATATTATTTTTATGGTGACCTGGTTCGCCGGGCTCTTTTATCTGCCGCGACTGTTTGTCTACCACGCCGTCTGTGACGATGCACCGGGCAATGCGCGCTTTAAGGTGATGGAGCGCAAACTCTTCATTATCATGACCATCGGCGCCATCGGCACGACGCTGTTGGGATTGTGGATGCTGTTCGACTACGCCTGGCTGATGGCCTCGGGCAGTGGCTGGTTGCACGTCAAGATGATGCTGGTGATCGCGCTTATCATCTACCACGTCTATTGCTGGACGCTGGTCAAAGTGTTCCGCGATGATCAAAACCGCCGTGACCACATCTTTTATCGCTGGTTTAATGAGTTTCCCGCGCTGGTTTTAATGGCGGTTGTGGTACTGGTTGTTGTGCGGCCTTTTTGACACACCGTTTGATACACCTCGTCACTGCGCCATGTGCAGCAACGTAGACAAGCAACGACCATGGCACCCCCTTCACTGATATTGCGCGTCGCTGTTCCCTCCCCGCTCTATCGAATTTTTGATTATCTGGCCCCGCAGCAACATGCCCCTTCAACACTTCAGGCGGGTATTCGCGTGCGTGTCCCGTTTGGTGCGAGCGAGCACATTGGTGTCGTGGTGGCAATCGCCACCACGAGCGACATAGAACCCGCCCGATTGAAAGAGGTAAGTGAACTGCTCGACGACGAGCCACTACTACCCCGCGAACTGCTGGACTTGGTACGTTGGGCGGCTGACTACTATCAGCACCCGCTGGGCGAAGTGCTGAGCAGCATCATGCCGGTTCTGTTGCGCGCCGGACACGCGGCCGTTATAGCGCCGCGCCGTGGCTGGCAGCTGAGTGCAGCGGGGCACGATATTGAACCGGACTCACTCAAAAAAGCCCGACGCCAGCAGGCGCTCATGCAGCTATTGAGACGTTTTCCCACTGGTGTCAGCCGTGAACAGCTTGTCGATCAACCCGGCGATTGGCGACGCGCGCTAAAAATTTTGGTTGATAAAGGCTGGGTGGATAAGTGTGTGCTTGGCGACGAATTGCCCGCACAAACGGCTGCGCATCTAACGCTCTCACCCCCAACCGTTTCACCGCCCTCACTGAATGAAGATCAGCGCCAGGCCGTGGATGCGGTGGTCAGCCGACTGGGCAGTTTCTCCA
>JAADGQ010000160.1 GCA_013152295.1 Gammaproteobacteria bacterium
GTTAATCCAGCAGCCATCGCGTGGCCACCAAATTTTTTAAGCATGTCCGGGTGTTGAGCGGCAATAGCTTCGAGGACATCTTTAATATGAACACCCGGCACCGAACGCGCAGAGCCCTTGATCTCTCCGCTCTCGGTCGAAGGGGCAAAGGCGATCACTGGACGGTGCAGTTTCTCTTTGATGCGCGATGCCAGAATGCCAATAACACCCTGATGCCAACTCTCATCATAGAGGCACAACCCGGCGGCGATGGCGTCACTGCCAACACCCAAAGTGTCGTCCAACGCATCCAGTGCACTCAATGCCTGTTGGCGCATTTCGTTCTCAATCGAACGTCGCTCGCGATTGAGGCTGTCCAGCTTTTGCGCCATTTCGCTGGCAACGCCGGGATCGTCACTGAGCAGGCACTCGATACCCTGCGCCATATCTTCAAGGCGCCCGGCGGCTGCATTGAGTCGCGGTGCGACAGCAAAACCCAGATCTGTGGCGACAATGCGTGCGGCGTTTCTGCCGCTAACATCGAGTAACGCCTGAATACCCGCGCAACATCGCCCTGCAGCGATACGTGCCAGGCCTTGGAAAACCAATATGCGATTATTGCGATCCAGTGGCACCACATCAGCAACGGTGCCCAAGGCAACCAGATCCAACAGCTGCGCAAGATTTGGTGCGTTAATGCCGCGCTGTGCAAACCAACCCTCATCGCGCATCTTGGCGCGCAGTGCCAACATCACGTAAAAGATCACACCAACACCGGCAAGATTTTTACTGCCAAATGAATCACCGCCCTGATTCGGATTCACAATGCACTCCGCCGCAGGCAGCACCGCGCCGGGCAGGTGGTGATCCGTCACCAACACACGAATACCGCGCGCTTGCGCCGCAGCGACGCCATCAACGCTGGAGATACCGTTATCGACGGTAATAATCAGATCAGGATTTTGCTCGCTGGCGACGGCGACGATCTCCGGCGTCAATCCATAGCCATATTCAAAGCGGTTCGGCACAATATATTTGATGTTGGCAGCGCTGGCACCGAGCAGACGTAGCGCGCGCACCGCCAACGCACAACTGGTGGCACCATCGGCATCAAAATCAGCGACAATCAATATGCATTGAGAGCGACTGACTGCGTCGTACAACAGCTGCGCTGCGCACTCAATATCGCGCAATTCATGATAGGGAAGCAGTTCATTCAACCCTTGACCCAACTGATCCATGGAGGTGACACCACGCGCACAAAAAATTCGCGCTAACACAGGATGAATCGCGCCTGAAAAGAGCTCAGGGGTCGACGCACTATCACGTCTAACAACTGTTTTTTTGATCATGAAAGAGAGCAGTGAGATAGGCGACACAGAGGCGGACGACACACCGTCCGCCTCTGCAACAGTAGTCATTACGGCGGGTTAATAGCGACCGGACTGGCGATTAATGTAGTTGGTCAATTCGACATGTTGATTGTTCATGCGCCGCACGATGTTGTGTCCGGTGCGAATAATCGCGCGCATTACCTGATAGACAAGTTCACCTTGTGTGGCTATCAGTGCCTCCAGACGCTGGCGCTCGATGCTGAACACCTCTGTCTTCCCTGACGAGATCAATGTCGCCGAATGTTCCAGGCCATCGACAAAGCCCATCGCACCGGCCAGGTCTCCCGCATTAAGGCAGTGCAACGTCATGGTCTCGCCACCACCAGACTGCTTGGTCACCGCCAGCTCACCACTGATCACCACATACAAACGGTGATCGACGTGCCCTTCGCGAATAAGAACAGCGCCATCGTTGAGTGTCTCAATATCGATGATATCTGCCAGCGCAGCACTCTGCTCATCCATCAGATCCACCGCCAGTGGTGAAGCCTTGACGACCTCAATATTCGAACGTTCACTCATACGACCAGTTCCTCTTGCACCATGTAAAGTCGCGCACCTGCGGACAGCTGTTGTCAGTGTTATTTCCACCATGCCGGTGGCGAATTTTCATGCGGTACGCTATGACAGCGCTCGCAAGTCCAGAGTGCAAATGAGACCTTGTCGTGGCAGCGACCACAAAATTCACCGCGCAATATTTTATCCATGCTCACCGGATTACCCTCCAGCTGCGGTTTGAATATTTTTGGATGGCAGTTGCTGCATGCTAACCATTGGGTGTGCGCCAGATGGGGGAAACGGACATGCGGCATCTGCCGGGTCTGTTTCATAATGATGTCCATATCCATCTCAAGCAGCATCTCGCCACCAAACTCATCCCCCGTCAAACTCTTGCGCGGATTGATATAGCCCTCGTTGATGGCGCGCACCCAATTGACCTCACCACGCCGATCCGTCGGAAAGTCGGCCAACGCCTCATCAGGGTTTTGCAACGTATTGACCGCCGGATTATCAGGATCGTGAATGCCATCCTCCGCCAGCGGTGTTAATGGTGCAACATGGCTCGGCTCTGCCGCTTGAGCATCAGGCACGCCATTGTGCCAAATCAGCAGCGCCATCAAACACAAGAAAACACCCCCCCCCGAAAACTGATAGACAGACGCGCGACCACGCGCCACTATTTGGATTCCCCTCTTTATAATCTGCATGGACTCGCTCTTCCCTCCCACAGGATGCACGCCTAATACTACCGTTGAGCCGTTAGTAACCACACCTAACGCATTGATACTCCCCCAAAACTGCCGGGGCAATTATTGATCATCTCTCCTCGTTCAGACAAGTGATGGCTGGTCTTGCGCCTGCTCCAACTGCTCGCTGACAGTCATCCATTGCGTCTCCACTTCAGCGAGCGCCTCATTCAGTTGGCGCTGCTCAGCCAACACCGCTTTGAGCTGATCCTTCGCTTGCGCTGTGTAGAGTGCAGTATCTGCCAAGCGTGTTTCGAGTGCCTCTTGCTGCTCATGCAGCTGCTCCAGCTGTTGCTCGAGTTTTTTCAGTTGATTGCGCAGCGGTTGCAGCTGACGGCGACTCTCGGCCTCTTGACGACGGCGCTGTTTACGCGCATCTGCACCCTGCCCTGCGCTTGTTGTTGCGCCCCCATCTTTTGTCGCCGTGGCACGGCGCTCGGCAAGCCAGCGACTGTAGTCGTCCAGATCACCGGAAAATTCGCTGACACGGCCTGCGCAAACCAGTAGCAAGCGATCGGTCACGGTACGCAGCAAGTGGCGATCATGTGCTACGACGACCAACGCCCCGGAGAAGGCTTGCAGCGCCACACTCAATGCATGGCGCATCTCCAGATCGAGATGGTTGGTGGGCTCGTCGAGCAGCAGCAGGTTGGGGCGCTGATAGACGAGCAGCGCCAACACCAGGCGCGCTTTTTCGCCACCAGAAAAGGGGGCAACCGGCGCCAGGGCGCTCTCACCACTAAAAGCAAAGCCGCCGAGATAGCGACGCAACTCATCTTCACGGGCCTTGGGATCAAGACGTTGCAGGTGTTGCAGTGGGGATTCATCGACATGCAGCTGCTCCAGTTGGTGCTGGGCAAAGTAACCGATACGCAGCGTATCAGCACGCATCTCGCGCCCGCCAAGCGGTTGCAGTGCGCCAGCCAACAGTTTGATCAACGTCGATTTACCTGCACCGTTGGCACCCAGCAGACCAATGCGGCTGCCCGGCTCCAGTGTCAGATTGATACCCGAGAGCGTCGCTTTATCGTCATATCCAGCGCTGACGCCCTCGATACGGAGCAGGGGGTGCGGCATCTTTTCGGCATTGTGGAATGAGAACGTAAAGGGCGAATCGACATGCGCTTCGGCAATCTGCTCCATACGCGCCAGCGCTTTCAAACGGCTCTGCGCCTGCCGTGCCTTGCTCGCCTTTGCCCGAAACCGATCAACGTAGCGCTGAATATGGGCGATCTCGCGCTGCTGTTTGTCGTAGGCCGCCTGCTGACCAGCTAGGCGCTGCGCCCGGTAGCGCTCGAAATCGGTATAGTTGCCGGTATGCAAATGGATGCCACCATGTTCAACATGGACAACCTGATCGATCACCGCATCAAGAAATTCACGATCGTGGGAGATCAACAGCAGCGTGCCGTCATAACCTTTTAGCCACGCCTGCAACCACAGCACGGCATCCAGGTCGAGATGGTTGGTGGGCTCATCCAGTAGCAGCAGATCCGAACGGCACATCAGCGCCCGCGCCAAATTGAGGCGCATTCGCCAACCGCCGGAGAAGTGACAGACAGGCTGCTGTAGCTGCGCCGTATCAAAGCCCAAGCCATCCATCAGCTTCGCTGCGCGGGCCGGGGCCCCGTAGCCGCCAATCGCATCGAGCCCCTCATGCAGCCGCCCAAGCTGGGTCGCATCACCGTGCTGCTCCGCGATTGCGAGTTGCGCCTGCAGCCGACGCAATTCATGATCGCCATCCATCACATACTCGACGGCCGCCCGCTCATCAGCAGCGCTCTCTTGAGCAACATGGGCAGTGGTCAAACCCGGCGGCTGATGAAAATCCCCCTCGTCTGGAGCCAGCTCCCCCAATATCAGTGCAAAGAGGCTTGATTTACCACAGCCATTAACACCCGTCACCCCGACCTTGCGGCCACGATGTACGATAAATGAAGCATCTTTGAACAGTAGGCGGCGGCCACGGCGCAGTGAAAGTCGGTCAAATTTCAACATAGGGCGGCTATTCTAACAGCCTTTATTCCAGCATTGGCTCTGGTTTTCGCGCCTACGTTTCAACCCAGCGTGAGGCCGCTAAAGATATGCTTGTCGCTCACTACGAAACGACCGTCGGCTTGGTAGCGAGAGACAACACGAGATACACACTCAACGGTTACATCGAACTCAAAACGGCCCTGCTCAGGGTCGAGCGTGACGGAGACATCGTTAAATTCCAGCGGGTAGCCACAGAGCGGGAAAAGGCATTTATAGATGCTCTCTTTAACGCTAAAGAGAACCGTTGACCATGAGAACCGCGCATCAGTACGATGACGATTGAGTGCAGCTCGCTCGTCAATGCTGCACACCAATGCTTCCACGCCGACGGGCAGCGTACGTAGCATTTCGGCATCCAATCCCAACGCGATGATGTCGCGACTGTTGGCGACAGCGGCGCCGCAAAACTGCTGGCAGTGGCTAATACTGCCGACAACGCCGGCCGGCCACAGCGGTTCGCGATGCTTCCCCACGCGTAACGGATAGCGCTCGATATCCAGACGGCGCAGCGCTTCCCGTGCGCACAAGCGCCCTGCGGTGAACTCCTGTTTTCGCTTTGCAGCCATGGTGCCGGTATAGGCGCGCTCCTCTGGGTATAAGTTTCTCGACAGGAAAACACGCGTTGACTCGTCCGGCGAATTGAAATCGACAAAACCTGCCGTTGTCACCGTGATCACCGCAGGAGAAAATAGCGGTGCGAGAACTCCATCAGCGTCATCAACCCCATCAACGTCTCGTGATAAAAACACTTCACCGCTTTCCCAACAGGTATTTTTTGATCGCTGTCTTGGCAGTCGCATAATAGAGCCGCAACGACTGCGCTATTCGCAGCGAAAAGAGAGAGAGTAATAGCAGCAAAAAAGTACGTTTTTGCCACGGACGTAAACGTAAACTGGCGACCAGAAATTTTCTCGCCATACGATTTTTTTTATGATCTTTAAGCAGGTAGTAACCGATCCACGCATAG
>JAADGQ010000156.1 GCA_013152295.1 Gammaproteobacteria bacterium
TTGCGAAAACGTACCTGCGCAGCGATATCCGGCCGCGAAACGGCAAATGTGCCCGCCTCGCCGCAGCAACGGTCCGACAGAATGACATCGGCGCCGACCAGCGTCGAGACCACTTGCAGCGGGTCGTGCCGTTTCATCGGGCTGTGACAGGGGTCGTGGTAGATGTAGCGGGTGCCGCTTGCACTGTCCAGCGTGACGCCTTTCTCCATCAAATATTCGTGGATGTCGATCAGCCGGCTGCCGGGAAAAATCTTGTCGAACTCATACTTCATCAGCTGGTCGATGCAGGTGCCGCATGAGACCACCACCGTAGTGATATCCAGATAGTTGAGGGTATTGGCGACGCGGTGAAACAGCACGCGGTTGTCGGTGCTGATTTTGCTACTCTTTTTGTCATCGCCGTTAGCTGCTTGCGGATAGCCACAGCAGAGATAACCAGGTGGCAGCACGGTCTGCACGCCCAAATCAAAGAGCATCGCCTGCGTAGCCAACGCAACTTCGCTAAACAGGCGCTCGGAGCCGCAACCGGGAAAATAGAACACCGCTTCGCTCTCATCGCTGCTCTTCTGCGGATCACGCAGAATCGGGATCACTTTGCTCTCTTCGATACCCAGCTGGGCACGGGCTGTTTGCCGTGGCAGCTGGCTCGGCAGCGGCTTACGCACCAGCTCAATCACCTGCGTTTTGATCGGCGTGCGCCCGGTAGTCGCGGCGGGCAGCTTTTCAGCGCCACCAAACCAGCGCGTGTGGTTAACGATTCGCGACGCCAGTCGCTGTGCACCGTAGCCCCATTCGATCACAGTTTTGCGCATCAGTTTGATGACGCGCGGGTCGCTCACGTTGAGGTAGCTCATCGCCAGCCATGTGCCTGCATTAAAACGCTTGCGCCCCTGCGCCTTCAAAATATTGCGCATGCGCACGGAGACATCGCCAAAATCGATATCCACCGGGCAGGGGCTGAGGCAGCGATGGCACACAGTGCAGTGATCCGCAACATCGTTCATCTCTTCAAAGTGACGCACCGAGATGCCACGCCGTGTCTGCTCCTCGTAGAGAAAGGCTTCAATGATCAGTCCGGTAGCGAGAATTTTATTGCGCGGCGAATAGAGCAGATTGGCGCGCGGCACATGGGTGCTGCACAGCGGCTTGCACTTGCCGCAGCGCAGGCAGTGGCGGATGTCATCATTGAGCTGACCCAGTTCGCTGGCCTCAAGAATCAGCGCCTCCTGGCTGAGCAGACGCAATGACGGCGTGTAGGCATTGGCGAGCCCTGAGCCGGGCATCAGCTTGCCGCGATTAAAATGACCCTGCGGATCAACGCGCGTTTTGTAGTCGACAAAAGCGTCGATGTGGGCGCTGTCGAGATAGTGGAATTTGGTTAAGCCGATACCGTGCTCACCGGAGATGACGCCGTCGAGATCGGTAGCCAACTTCATCACCCGATCAACAATCTGCTCAGCATCATGCATCATCTGGTAGTCGTTGGAGTTGACCGGAATATTGGTATGCACATTGCCATCCCCGGCGTGCATATGGGTGGCGACAAAGAGTCGGCTGGAGCGAGTGGTTTTGTGGATCGCATCGAACTGGTCGCGCAGCGCGGCGAAGATGCTGCCGCAGAATATCGCTTTCAGCGGCCGCTCGACTTCACGCCGAAAGGAGATGCGCAGACGCTGACGCAGCAGCAGATCCAGCAGCGTCTCGCCCGGCGTAATATCATTTCTGGCGCTATCGTCAAGCAACGCCAAATGGTCAGCGGCGGCCTCATCGAGGTGCGCCAGTATCTGTGTCCAGCGCTCATGCGTCGCGGCGAGATGTTGCCGTGCTGCAGACTTTTTGCTGGCGATGATGGTGTCGCTCTCGTCACTCGCAACGTACTCGTCGGATTGGCGCAGCTCCGCCATATCGCTGTCGAGGTAGGTTTCGAGCGCGCTGATCATGCGCAGTTTGTTGCGACACGAATATTCGATATTAATGCGTTCGATAGCGCGCGAATAGGCAGGCAGGTTGGGCAGTGGAATGACCACATCTTCATTGATTTTAAAGGCGTTGGTGTGCGCTGCAATGGCGGCGGTACGGCCACGATCCTGCCAGAAACGGCGCTGTGCTTCGGGACTCACCGCAATGAAACCTTCGGCACCTCTTTTCGCTACTGAGCGAACCATACTGGAAGCCGCCTCCGCGACGCCGCTTTCGTCATCGCCAGCGATATCCGCCAACAGCACCATCTTCGGCGTTTCACGGCGCGGACTTTTGGTGCTGTATTTGATGGCGCGCACATAGCGCTGATCCAGATGTTCCAAGCCGATGAGTGCAGCGCTGGCGTGTTGATCCAGAGCTGCTTTGATCTCGACAATGGCGGAGACGGCATCGTCGAGCGCATCACCAAAAAATTCGAGGCACACGGTGCGCTGGTAGCGGGGGCGTTTATGCAGCAGAAAGATAGCGGAGGTGATAAGACCATCGCAGCCCTCTTTCTGCACGCCGGGCAGACCACCGAGGAATTTGTCGGTCACATCTTTGCCTAGCCCCGCTTTTCTAAACAGTTGACCGGGGAAGGTGAGTGTTTGCGGCGCACCGATGCAGGTGACACCATCGGCCTGGTAGCGCGTCAATCGAAACTGCACCGTCTCCTGCTCATGTATTTTGCCCAGATTGTGGTTGAGGCGCTCGACCTCAAGCCACTGCGCATCAGCCGTCACCAACCGCCACGAAACGAGGTTGTCGAGAGTGGTGCCCCAACGCACGGCTTTTTTACCACCGGCATTCATGGCGATATTGCCGCCGATGGTGCAGGCATCGATGGAGGTCGGATCGACAGCGAAGATGTGGTCCGCAGCATCGGCTGCATCGGCAACCCGGCGCGTCACCACGCCCGCTTCGGCACGCACTGTCGCTACCGCTTCGGTGCAGCCATGCAGGTGACGCCACTCGACGGCATCGAGCTGTTCAAGCTTTTCGGTATTGATCACAGCGGTATCGGCGTGCAGTGGCACTGCGCCACCCGTGTAGCCGGTGCCGCCACCCCTGGGCACGATGGTCAACCCCAACTCGATGCAGCGCTTGACCACATCCAGCATCTGCTCTTCGCTGTCCGGCGTAATGACTACGAGTGGATACTCCACGCGCCAGTCCGAGGCATCGGTAACATGGGCAACACGAGCGTGACCGCTAAAGTCGATATTGTCACGGCGAGTGATGCGGCTGAGTGTATTCAACGTTTTTTTGCGCAGCGCTTTTTGGCGAACCAGATTTTGTGCGAAATCTGCCACCGCTTGGCGCGCGGCTTGAACCAGCTGCTCGACACGTGCATCACCATCGGAGCGCGCTGCTATCTGATCGATACGATGATGCAGCGCACTGCTCAGAGAGTGCCAACGTTTCTGGTTTTCCAGCAGGTCATCTTGAAGGAAGGGGTTGCGCGTCACCACCCAGATGTCGCCCAACACCTCAAACAGCATGCGCGCGGAGCGACCCGTGCGGCGCTTGTCACGGAGCTGGTTAATCGTCTCCCACGCCGCTTCGCCGAGCAGCCGGATGACGATCTCCTGATCGGAAAAAGAGGTGTAGTTGTAAGGGATTTCGCGGATGCGCGCGGCTATATAAATTGTGGGCAGTAGAAAATAAAGAGGAGACGCTAACGAGACTGGCCTTTCACTAAGCGCGCATTCTATCACTGTTGCTAAATATTCTTGCATGGTGATCGTTATAGTCTCTGTCCTCGCCGCATCCAACGGCAGGCAAGTCGAACAGGGATGAAGCTGTTTTACGGATAGGCGTGTTGAGGGGCATATATCAGTGACTAACGAAACACGGCGTATTGATATCGAAACCCTGGCGCGTTTTGATCCACTCTCTCTCTTGTCTACAGATCAACTCAACGAGCTTGCTGAACAGACCCGAGTCGAACTGTTGCCAACAGCGGCGCGCCTGTTTAGTGAAGGGGAGACAGACAACAGAGCCATCTATCTGCTTAAAGGTGAGGTGGCGCTTGATTACAGCAAAACCGGCGAAAGAAAAATCGTTTCTGCGGCCACTGATGAGTCCACTCAAGCGTTACCGCAAATCCAACCACGCCACTGTACTGCAACTGCGCTGGGTGATGTCGAGGTGGTACACATTGATCGTGATCTGCTCGATACCCTGTTGACGCTCGCTGACATGAGCCACCTGGAACCCGAGGTAGTGATGTCGGGGCAGGGCATTATCCACCATCGATAAGGGGGCATGGTTCAGCAAAATGTTGAAATCCCCAAGCTTCCGTAATCTGCCTGTCGCCAATATCGAGCAGCTGTTTGAGCACCTTGACTTGAAGATCGTTACGGCAGGGGAGGTCATTATTCGCCAAGGGGATGTGGGAGACTATTTTTATATGATCAACGAGGGCACGGCTCAGGTCTCCAGGGAGATCGATGATGAGTACGGCTCTATTGAGATGGCAGAACTCAGTGTTGGATCGAGTTTTGGTGAAGCGGCATTGATCTCCGACAGCTCTCGCAATGCGACAGTGTCGATGATGAGCGATGGCGTACTACTCAGGCTATCGAAAGAGGATTTTCTGCAGCTCCTCAAAGAGCCTGCGCTCACTCACCTAACAGAGCAGGAAGCTGCTGCCAAAATTGCCGCAGGCGGGCAGTGGCTCGACATCCGCCAACGCGCTGATTTTGATGCAGGTCACCGCAAAGGTGCGCTACATGCATCATTGAACGAGATGCATATGTTTGCTCAGCAACTCAGCCAGAACAGGCCATACATCTGCTACTGCCAGACCGGCCAGCGCAGTGCTGCTGCCGCCTTTATCATCAGCCAATACGGAATTGACGTTTACGTGCTGGGGTAAAAATTCCGTCGGGACAGGCCTTACTGTTTGCTGGCATGTCGCGATGACGGTTGCCTGGATCTGCTTCCTGAGCGCCGGTGCTTGCCGTCGTGGGCTCGTGTGCTGTGTTTGCTGCGCGCCTGGTGTTTGATTTTGTGCGCCGCTTTCACCTGCACTAACAACTCATCGGTCACCGCCTTCGAGGCTATCTTGTGACCGATGTAGGTTTCGATATCAGCCAGAGAAAATGCATAGGTTTCACACGCGAGGCTGATGGCGATGCCACTTGCACCAGCACGGCCGGTGCGACCGATGCGATGCACGTAGTCTTCGGCATCTTCGGGCAGGTCGAAATTAAAAATATGACTGACTTCAGGAATGTGCAGACCGCGCGCCGCGACATCCGTCGCCACAAGAATGTCCAGCTCCCCATTTTGAAACTGCTTCAATAAGCTCGAACGCTTTTTCTGTGGTACATCACCGGAGAGCACTGCCGCATCCAACTCGTTGCCCTTGAGGTAGGCGTGCACCCGCTCGGTTGCCCGCTTGGTATTGGCAAAAATAATACTGCGTATAGGCTTGATCTGCTGCATCAAGTTAATCAGAACGGAAATTTTCTCGTCGTTAGCGACATAGTAAACGCTCTGATCGATCTTGTCGGCAGTAACATTATCACTCTCTATTTTGACAATGTGCGGGTTGTTCATGTGCTCATAGGCGAGCTCTGTGACACGCAGGGAGAGCGTGGCAGAAAACAGCATATTGAGTCGCTCTTCAGCGGCAGGCATGCGCCGCAACATGTAACGCACGTCCTTGATGAAGCCCAGATCGAACATGCGGTCCGCCTCATCAAGAACAGCAACTTGGCAAGCTTTGAGATCGAAAACGCCCTGCTTGAAATAGTCGATAATTCTACCGGGAGTGCCGATAAGAATATCGACGCCGCCTTCCAGCTCTTGGCGCTGCTTTTCATAGCCAGTGCCACCATAGGCCAGCACAATTCGAAAAGGCATGTGTGCGGCCAGCGCCATAGCATCGCTATGGATCTGTACTGCCAGCTCACGAGTTGGTGCCAAAATCAAGGCTCGGGGCTGAGTGGCTTTACGCTTTTCCGAAGCAGGTTTGCTAAGTAATTTGTTGAATGTCGCAATTAAAAAAGCCGCCGTTTTGCCCGTGCCCGTTTGCGCTTGTCCGGCGATGTCGTGCCCCTTCAGGGCCAGCGGTAGCGTTTTAGCCTGGATCGGCGTACAGAGCTTAAAGCCTGCTTCTTCAATGCCTTGCAAGACGCCGCTGGGTAGGTCCAGCGATGCAAAAGTAACATCGGACAGGTGATCTTCATACATGAAAGGATAAGGAACCTTGTAGTTTTGCCCTGCGTGGGCTTGAAATCCATTGCGGATTGGGCTCAAATGCAATACTAACATTGCCGTAGCTTCAACGTTCATTGTAACCGAACTTGCGAAAAAACGGTGCCCAGTGCATTGAAAAGTCTGACGTTCGTGAACGGTGGCGTGTACGTTAAGGTTCGGTGGGCTTGGTTAGAGCCAAATTTCACAGTTTAAACAGCCGCTGTCGACAGGAGGATATATTACGTGAGCGAACACATTGTTTTGACGGATGCTGGTTTTGAGGAAGACGTTCTCAATGCAGACGGTCCGGTGCTGGTGGACTTTTGGGCCGACTGGTGTGGCCCTTGCAAAATGATAGCGCCAATTTTAGATGAGATCGCAGTTGCCTATTCCGGCAAAATCAAGATTGCCAAATTCAACATCGATGAGAATCCTGCAACCCCGCCCAAATATGGCATACGTGGTATTCCTACCCTGATGTTATTCAAGTCTGGCAATGTTGAAGCGACCAAGGTAGGCGCTGTTTCCAAATCTCAGCTGATCGCTTTTATTGACAGTAATCTGTGATGCATTTCGAATGGACCGGCCCAAAAAGTGTGGGCCGGTCATTGTAATAAAAAGTTTCCGGTGGCATCATGGCTGCCTAACACGCCTCTTTTTAGTGACGATAAATTGCCACGCCGGCACTCCTTCCGTTTTGAGAACTTAAAGAAATCCATCATCTGTATCTGTCGAGCCGGTCTCTTCTATAGACTGCGTTCATTTGTCTCCCACTCGTTAACCCCTTGAATACAAACAGCCATGAATCTTACCGAACTTAAAACAAAATCTGCCTCAGAGCTGCTAGCTCTCTCCAAAAAAATGGGCATAGACGGCATTTCGCGGTCACGCAAGCAGGACATTATCTTCTCCATCCTGAAAGCACATGCCAAAAAGGGAGCAGATATTTTCGGTGATGGGGTGCTGGAGATACTGCAGGACGGCTTTGGTTTCTTGCGCTCAGCGGACAGCTCCTACCTCGCTGGTCCCGATGACATCTACGTCTCACCGAGTCAAATTCGTCGTTTTAGCCTGCGCACCGGGGATACCATTGCCGGCAAGATTCGCCCCCCCAAAGAGGGTGAGCGTTACTTCGCTCTGCTGAAAGTCGACAGCATCAATTTTGACTCCCCGGAAAATGCGCGCAACAAAATTCTGTTTGAAAACCTGACGCCGCTGTTTGCCAACGAGCGCATGACGATGGAGATTGGCAACGGCAGTACCGAAGACCTCACTGCCCGCATCATCGACCTGGTCTCACCCATCGGCAAAGGGCAGCGCGGCATGATTGTCTCTCCGCCCAAAGCGGGTAAGACAATGATGCTGCAAAACATTGCGCAATCTATCGCCTCCCAGCACCCAGAGTGTCGCTTGATTGTGCTGCTCATCGACGAACGCCCCGAAGAGGTGACTGAGATGCAGCGCTCAGTCAAAGGTGAAGTGATCTCCAGCACCTTTGATGAACCTGCCAGCCGCCATGTCCAGGTCGCTGAAATGGTGATCGAGAAAGCCAAACGCCTGGTAGAACACAAGCAGGATGTGGTTATTCTGCTGGACTCCATTACCCGTCTGGCGCGCGCGTATAACACGGTCGTTCCATCGTCAGGCAAGGTGCTGACAGGCGGCGTTGACGCCAACGCGCTGCAGCGCCCCAAACGCTTCTTTGGTGCCGCGCGCAACATTGAGGAGGGCGGCAGCCTGACCATTATTGCCACAGCGCTGGTCGATACCGGCTCACGAATGGATGACGTGATCTATGAAGAGTTCAAGGGCACCGGCAACATGGAGCTGCACCTTGACCGCAAACTCGCTGAAAAGCGCGTCCACCCCGGCATCAGCATCAACCGCTCCGGCACACGCAGAGAAGAGCTATTAACCCAGCGCGACGATCTGCAAAAAGTGTGGATTTTACGTAAACTGCTCCACCCCATGGATGATTTGGGGGCGATGGAGTTTCTGCTGGAGCGTCTTAAAAACACGAAAACCAATGCGGAATTTTTCGACTCCATGAAGCGCAAGTAGCTACAGCTACTCAAGCTGTTTGCCCAGCATTTGAAATTTATGTAGAATGGCGAGCTGCCCTTCGTGCATGCGTATTGCTTAATTGCTGCGGCACGGTAAAAAAACCGGATTTAAGAAGATTGCGACCAGAGAGAGTAGACAGAATGAAGCCGAATATACATCCGAAATATGAAGAAATTAGCGTCACTTGCGGTTGCGGTAACTCGTTCAAAACCCAATCGACGGTCGGCAAAGATCTGCAGCTTGACGTGTGTGCAGCTTGCCACCCTTTCTATACAGGGAAGCAGAAGATTTTGGACACTGCGGGCCGCGTTGACAAGTTCCGTCAGAAGTATGGCATGAAAAGCTGACCACACTTTGCGTTCACGAACGTGTTCTCTAAAAAGGGCGTCTTCTCAAGACGCCCTTTTTTTATGGGATTTTTCGGGTAAAGTCGCGTCATATCCAGCTCTCACCTACTTCACTGGCAACGCATTCAAGATCTTCTGTACCTGCGAAATCAACGTAATAAAGGCGTCGCGCAAAGGGAAGTTGCGAATGCATGTGCGCCATCCGGCAAACCCAGGAGCCCTTAAATAAGGCATCACCATGCCGCTAGAGCTTTTAATGCGCTATATTTCGACAACACGACAACAAGTAACAATGGTTTGCTCATGACTAAAGATTACAAAGCGGCAGCACTGCACTACCATACTCATCCCATTCCAGGAAAACTGGCAATTGAAGTGACAAAGCCGTGCGACACTCAAGAAGAGTTAGCACTGGCATACACCCCTGGCGTCGCCGAACCCGTACGTGAAATTGCACGGGATGCAGAGCAGGCCTACCGTTATACCTCCAAGGGAAACTTGGTTGGCATTATCACCGACGGCACGGCAGTTCTTGGCTTGGGCAACGTTGGCGCACTTGCGGGCAAGCCGGTGATGGAGGGAAAAAGCGTTCTGTTTAAGCGCTTTGCCAATGTCGACGCGTTTGACATCGAGGTGGATGCAGAGTCACCACAAGCTTTTATTGATACCGTAGCACGCATCGCACCAACCTTTGGCGGCATCAACCTCGAAGATATTGCAGCACCCCACTGCTTTGAGATTGAACAACAGCTCATTGAAAAACTGGACATCCCCGTCTTTCACGACGATCAACACGGCACCGCCATCATCATCGCCGCAGGCCTGCTGAATGCGATAGAGCTGCAGGGGAAGAGACTAGAGAGCGCCAAAATTGTCTGCCTGGGGGCCGGAGCAGCAGGTATCGCCTCCATGAGGCTACTGATCTCATTGGGTGCAAAACGAGAAAACTTGCGTCTCATCGACCGCAAAGGGGTCATCCATAGCGATCGAGAAAATTTACCCGATTACAAACAGGCGTTTGCCATCACCACTGAGGATCGCAGCCTGGCCGATGCAATGCGCGGCGCGGATATATTTATCGGCGTCTCCGGTCCTGACCTGCTGGCCCCGGCAGCACTGAAAACCATGGCACCACGACCGATCGTATTCGCACTCTCCAATCCTGACCCTGAAATATCACCACAACTAGCTCGCTCAGTACGAGATGACCTGATCATGGCGACCGGGCGCAGCGACTATCCAAACCAAGTCAACAATGTACTCGGTTTTCCCTTTATTTTTCGCGGCGCGCTGGATGTCGGCGCAACGTGCATCAACGCCGAAATGAAAATTGCAGCGGTGAACGCACTGCGCGATCTGACCAAGAAATCCGTTCCGCAGCAGGTTCTGGATGCCTACGCTGTAAGCAGCATGAATTTTGGGCCAGACTATATTATCCCCAAGCCATTGGATCCGCGCCTGCTGGAGACCATTCCGCAGGCAATTGCCCAGGCAGCATTGGACTCAGGCGTTGCGCGCTACACCGATACCACTGATCGCTAGGCTCGAATAAGAAAGCTGCAAAGAAGCACCCAATGGCCGCTAACAGCTTGTAGGTACTGGGGTGCAAAATCGTTGCTGATTAACTCATTAAATGAGGGGAGGAGGTTGTGATGCCCAAGGAGACCGTGACAGTAATCGTAAATGCAACCGGCGAGCAGCTAGAGCTGCCTGTGTTGCGCGGCTCTCATGGGCCACCTGTCATCGACATCAGCCAACTGCCAGCAAAGCTAGGGTATTTTACCTACGACCCCGGATTTAAGGGCACTGCCAGCTGCCACAGCGATATCACTTATATCGACGGCGACAAGGGCATTCTACTCTATCGTGGCTACCCCATTGACCAACTGGCAGAAAAGAGCAGCTTTTTGGAAGTGGCATACCTGCTGCTAAAAGGAGAGCTGCCTGACCACCCACAGCTGCAGACATTCACCGATACCATCATGGACCACACCATGATTCATGAAAACCTGCGCTCCTTCTTCGGCGGTTTTCGCTACGACGCTCACCCCATGGCAACGATGGTCGGAGTGGTCGGCTCGCTGTCAGCTTTCTACCACGACTCAACCGACATCAATAATCCCCGTCATCGCGAGATTGCTGCTCACCGAATGATCGCCAAAATGCCGACGATCGCCGCCGCAAGCTACAAGTCCTCGGTGGGACAACCTTACGTCTATCCAAACAACAAGCTGGGATACTGTGGCAATCTGCTGCATATGATGTTTTCCGTACCGTGCGCGGAGTACGAAGTGAACCCGGTGGCCGAAAAAGCGCTGGATCTTCTCTTCATTCTCCACGCCGACCATGAGCAAAATGCCAGCACCTCGACAGTGCGCCTGGCAGGAAGCTCTGGAGCAAACCCGTTCGCCTGCATCTCATCGGGGATTACGGCACTCTGGGGTCCTGCTCACGGCGGTGCCAACGAGGCAGTGCTGCGCATGCTTGAAGAGATCGGCGACGTAAGCAATATTGGCAAATACTTGGCCAAGGCCAAGGATAAAAATGACCCCTTTCGGCTCATGGGATTCGGCCATCGCGTCTATAAAAACTACGACCCACGCGCGCGCATTCTGCGCAAGATGTGTCACGAAGTATTGCATGAAAATGGCTCAAGCGCCGATCCGCTATTTGAACTCGCACTGCGACTCGAAGACATCGCCCTTCAAGATGACTATTTCATTGAGAGAAAGCTCTATCCCAACGTCGATTTCTATTCTGGATTAATCTACAAAGCGCTTAAAATACCAACCAACATGTTCACCGTCATGTTCGCCATCGCGCGCACTGTGGGCTGGGTAGCGAACTGGATGGAGATGGTCTCTGATCCACGCGGTGTCATTGGCCGCCCTCGCCAACTCTACGACGGCCACTGCAAACGAGATTACACGCCGCTCTCCGAGCGGTAGCTGCGGAAGATGAGCTTCTACTTCGCATCACCTGCATTGTCGAAACTACGCGGCACAGTAGCCACAAGCAAAGCATTGGATGCGTCCGGCTCTTGAAAGTATAGTAGGAAACCGAGTAGAATCCGGCAGCTACGCTCGATGGCTATGTAGCTCAGTTGGTTAGAGCACAGCATTCATAATGCTGGGGTCGTTGGTTCAAGTCCAACCATAGCCACCACTACCACCCCTTGTTGCCCTCCTCCACCGTCTTTCACTCCTACTCTAAGCACCTCTCAGTTTTCACTGGCCAGAACGGTTTACTGCTGCCGCTATGTGTACGCAATGGAGAGGCAAGTTTATACTGTCCATTTATTCTCATCGAGAGTTTCGACCATTGAGCATAGATCCGTCCACGCCGAACAAGGGGGCCGCCCGTGGCTAACAGAGAGTATCTGATTCTGCTCCAGCAAGGCATGGATGGCTGGAACGCGTGGCGCAAACAAAACCCTGCAATAATGCCAGACTTAAGCGGTTGCGCACTTATCGGTGAGAATTTGATTGGCGCCAACCTGAGCAAGGTAAATCTGCATGGTGCAAACCTGAGCAGCGCCAATCTACATCAAGCCGATCTGCGTGGCGCAAACCTGAGCCAGGTCAATTTGAGTCGCGCCAACCTCAGCAACGCTGATCTCACACTTGCTGTGGTAAGCGAAGCCAATCTGGAGCATACGAATTTCAGAGGTGCCAATTTACGCCGCGCTCATCTGCGCCGCTCCAGCCTGCATCAAGCCATATTGCTTGACGCCGAACTGAACGTCGCCAACCTGCGTGAAGCTGACGCCAGCGGGGCAGATTTGAGACGGGCAAACCTGAGTGCATCGGTGCTCAGTGAAGCAAATTTTCATGGCGCCAACTTGCAGCGAGCCAATTTGACAGCCACCCGTTTTCGCCGTGTTAACCTCTCAGAAGCCGATCTGACGCGAGCAACTTTGCTGGAGACGGTTTTTGTAGATACCAACATGGCAGATGCCAAAGGGTTGGACCACTGCATCCACCTCGGTGCCAGCACCATCGATCACCGTACGCTCAGCAGGTCGGGCGCGCTGCCCAGCGCATTCCTGCGTGGCGTTGGACTGCCCAACAAGCTGATCGATTTTCTACCGACCTTTCTCAGAGAGAGCCCACGCTACGACCTCTGCGCCATCAGCTACAGTGAGAGCGACCGTGAATTTGCGCAGCGTTTACAGGCCGATTTACAGGCAGCAGGTGTTCGCAGCTGGTTGATTCCGGAGCAGCTCAAACAGGATGTGCGCTACGCAAATGCGGTCAGTGAAAGCATCCGCCTGAGAGATAAAGTACTGCTGATCTGCTCTGCGACCTCTATCGAGAGCCCGTGGATTGCTGCAGAAGTACGAAAAGTGCTGGAGACTGAAAAGGTTCAAAGCAAGCGAATATTACTGCCGCTTTACATTGATGACACTGCACTAAAGACAGAAAAGCCGTGGACAGTAGCGCTGAGCAACGGTCGGCCCACCATTGATTTCAGCCAGCGACAAAACAAAAACACCTACGAAAATATTTTCTGCTGCTTGTTGCGGGCGCTTGAACAGGGGCCAGAGAGCCTCTTACCACCGTTATGAAAAGCGATCCTGATTTTAAACCGAAAAACAGCGCTCACACAGAAACACCAAACTCGACCCGACCGCTTAAGCAACGGCACAAAAACGAAGTGAACCACACCTGCTACAGGTTATGAATTTTTAAGCTCCGCTATTTTTTGCTTCATTTTAGCCAATAAGCCGCTAAAGCCCTCTCTCTTCACAATCTCGCGATAACTATTGCGATAGTTCTGAATCAAGCTGACCTCCTCAATAACTACATCGTAGACAAACCACTCATCGTCACGTTTGATCATCTTGTAGCGAATAGGAATGTCCGCCGTTTTAGCAATAATCAGCGTATTTACAATGGCTCTCTTCCCTTTGACCTTTTCACCAACGTACTCAACCCGCTCATCCGTATAAGCCTCGATACGCCCCAAATAAGTAGCCGCCAGAAGCTCAGAAAAATTTTCGATGAAATCGGCTCTCTCTGGGTCGGAAGCCTTCCGCCAATTGGTCGCCAGTGTGCGGCGGGACATGGTGTGAAAATCGAAGCGCTCACTGATGAGTGCCCGTATCCGCTCTTCTTTTACCGCGCCGTCCATCTCTTTATCACGCAGAAAAACCAGTATAGCGTCCAGCGTCCCCTGGACTTCGTGAATAGGACTTTTGGCTGCGGCAAATGCCATCTGAGCAAAACAGAGAGAGATAAGCAGTGACAGGGTGAGGGAAATCCTGCCAAGCAAACTATTTTTGATTGCGACGTGACCATTTTTCTTATTCATTTGCGGATTTTTCCTTCACGATGCTGGATGTATGCATCCCTCACGAACAGGTAAGGGTCCAACGACTCTTTCACGATTGCGTCATAAGTGTCTTTATCGATAGACAGCGCATTGACCGAATCAACTGCCTTGACCGCAAGGTACTCAAGGGCATCATCCGTGCCGTAGAGTACCGGGTCTGCGTAACCGTCAACAAGCATGCCGATGCCATCGCGTGCGCTCGATGGACCAAAAAAAGGTAGCACGATATAGAACCCTGGGCCAACGCCATATTCACCCAACGTCTGCCCGAAATCTTCGTCTTTTCTAGTGAAGCCCATATCTTTAGCAGGATCAAACAGACCCAATATGCCCACGGTGCTGTTGACGGTGAAACGGGTCAACTCCACACCCGCATCTTTGAACTTAAGCTGAAACAGCGCATTCAGAAAACGAATCGGTGTTGCCAAGTTAGAGAAAAAGTTCGACACTGATACGCGCGCCGGCTCAGGAACAACCCGGTACGCCTTGGCAACTGGCTTGAATAGATAGAAATAGAGCCTGTCATTAAACCAAAACATAGCGCGATTAAACGGTTCCATGGGGTCGGCTACAGCCAGCTGATTATCACCAACTTCGTCATCAAACGCATCATCAAACAGCGCGTCGAACTCGTCATCATCGATATCAAGCTGCGCGCTCTCATTAGCGACCTGTTCCAGCGCGGCTAACTGAATATGCGATGCATCTATGTGTTGGGCTGAAGCAATGGGAGGCAGGCAGACACACGCCACGGCGAGAAAAAACAGCAGACCCACAGCACTGCTACTGCGCGTAACGGCGACTTGAATTAAACGAAAAAATACTATTTTCATCAGTTGCTATCGGCTATTTGCTTTCAAAGATGTACTTACTAACCAGCTCTTCGAGATTTATCGCGGCCTCTGTCTCTTCAATGGTGCCGTTATCGCCGATGAGCGTATCTTCGCCACCCGGCGCAATGGCAACGTAGCGGTCGCCAATAATTCCCGCTGTGCGAATGGAGGCGATGCTATCTTCTTGCAGCTTCACACCACGGTTGATGGCCATTTTGACCACGGCTTCATACTCCTCCAAGTCAAGCTGAATGTTGGTAACTTTACCGACTTTGACCCCTGCAATCTCTATCGACGCGCCCTCTTTGAGCCCTGAAATAGAGGTGAAGCGCGCCTCTACTGTGTAGGTGTTATCGCTAAAAAAACTGATATCACCCAATTTGATCGAAATGTAAGAGAAGCATAAAAAGCCACCGATCAGAAAAAGACCGACAGCCAGTTCTACGTTCGCTTTTTTCATGATAAAAGTGGATCTCCCTGTGGCACCTGATGTGGCAACCACTGTTATGGTGCAACTGTATAAGTCGGCATGATGGATAAATATTACAGTTTCGGCAACTAAAGCATGATAGCGCCGATCAGATAGTCCCAGACCAGAATAGAGACCGATGATAGTACAACGGCATCGGTGGTCACTCGACTAACCCCTTCAGCACCAAAGCCACCGGATCGTTCAAGATGTAGGTAAAAGCCTTTAACCGTAGCAATCCAGACGATAAGCAACGCAAAAACAAAGGACTTTATGATGCCCATCTCGATATCGTGCCACGCGACGCTCTCGTACATCCCCTGAAAATAGGCGCCTTGATTAATATCAAGCAAAACCACACCCACCAGCCAGCCACCGATAATACCCAACACATCAAAAATAAAGGTGAGCAGCGGCAGAGAGATAATCGCGGCGATAAACTTCGGCACCATCAGGTAGCGATATGGATTGATCGCCATACACTCCAGTGCATCAATCTGTTCAGAGTTGCGCATAATACCAATCTCGGCACAGATCGCCGAGCCGACCCGACCAATGACCATGAGTGCTGTTAACACAGGACCCAGCTCACGAATCAGGCTCAAGGCGACCGCCGAGCCCAGCAAATCTACCGAGCCGAATCGCGAGAGTGTGTAATAACCCTGCAGAGCCAGCACCATCCCAGTGAATGTGCCGGTGACGATAATGACAAACGAGGAGAGTCCACCGATGAAGTGTATCTGCTTAATAATAGGAAAGAGCTTGTATGGCGGCTTGGCGATATTCGCCAAACAGACAAACAGAAACACACCCATCCGCCCTGTCGATTGAATGAAATACAAACATTCGTGACCCAGTTTTTCTACTATTTTTTTCATGAGTGAGGATGGTTGGTCTGCGCAATAAAACGTCTATTACAGTGTGTAATTTGCATGCGCTGAACGGGTGGCTGCGCCCCTTTGGTCTGACTTGAAGAATAAGTGCAAGGTATGTGCGACCCGCAGATCATACACACAGTGCTAGCCTTCTATCAAGGCGCGTGCAAGTTTTCCGTGCAATTTATTGAACGGCGTACAGATGCTCGTAATATTTGCGGGACACTACGGAGGAGTGGTTGGGAAAAGCTTTACCAGCAGCGGGCCGTGTTCGCCCCAGTAGCTGTTTGCGAACCCGTGTGTGTCAACACAAGAGCTGTGCAGTCCGCATCACCAACCTGTGCTGAGCCACTTACCGGCGTTGCTGTGAGTGTAAACGTGGTTGCCGTAAAGTTGCTTGACGTGATGCTGTACTGACCGTCAGCTGAAGTGACGGGAAATGTCACACAACCTGCGGCATTATATGCCCGCTCCTGAGTCAGACAGCGCTCAAGTCGTTGCGCGGTGTCAGTGAGCGCAACCTTGGCATCAGTGCGACTAGCGCGGCGCACCTGCTCTTGGTAGGCGGGAAAAGCAATAGTGCTGATAATCGCGAACACCGCCATTGCGATAAGTAGTTCGATCAGTGAAAAACCATTGGGCTTGCCTAACATATTCATCGGTTATCTCTCTTGTTTACCACGCACGAAACTAATCTGTAACTTCGAGCCAGTAGGTACGTATTGACAGATCGTCGAAATCGATGTCATCCACAGGTGTTTCAGTGCCAACAACAACAACCGGCGGGCTGTTTTCGGGGAAAAGTGCCACAGCTTCGGGAGGAATACCGCCTCGCTTCAACGTGGTTTCTCGATCATCTTTCTGTTTATCGCCGTCATTATCCATATCAAGAGTCGGTGTCGCATCAAACACGCTGACCACGTAGACTCGGCCAACACCCTGTGCGGTGGTACAGGTAGAGACCGAAGCGCCCGGTTCAAAAGTGGTAAAAATAACCTGATTGTTGATGGTGACGCTCTCAGCCAGCACTTTCTCTCCACCTCGAGCAAACTTGATGTACCACCCCTCTTTGCTGAGCAACGTAGTGATGGCTGTCGCTTTCTCCGATGTTGTACCTTCGCCAATCAGGTTGTCGGTGGCATCATAGAGATCACTTTCCGTAAGCTTCGTATAACTACTACTGCTAGGCGCACTGAAAATATCGGTCTGCTTGATCATGTAAAAGCGATCATCGATGACAGTGTCCAATGGGTGTGCGCGATACCCGCTACCGATAGAGACGGAAAGAAAACGGTCGCCCCCTGCGGCCAGAAAAGCAACATCGGCCTGATTATAGAAACGCCGGTTGTTAGCGGCCGTCGTACCTGACAGGTCAGCGATGACACCACCATTGACAAGCGTGGCGGCACTATCGCCGTTATTGATATCAAAGCGCCACACTTGGCCGCCCATATCCCCCACATACATCTGATCGGTGAGGCCATCGAGATTGATGTCGATAAGACGCATATCCGCAGGAATGCTATACACCATATCGCTAAAGGTTTGGTCATACGTGCTAGCGGCACCACCCGACCAAAGCAACGCACCCGTACTGGCATCGACCATGAATATGGCGCGACCCTCGGTGTCTACAGTGCGGGTGACGTAATTGTCTTGATCTGCATCGTAACCACCAGCGAAGACCAAGACCTGTTTGACCGTGCCGTCAATATCAACTTTGGTCAGGATCGGTTTGGACCAGCTCTGACCCAGCTCGGTAAAACCTGTGGTGGTGCCACCTTTGATGGTCCACAGCAGTGATGGTGCAGTGCGATCGGTAACATCCAGCGCATAGTAGTTACGCCCGCCGCGGCGCATGCCAATATAGAGGTAGACGAAATCACCGTCGCTGGCATTGATTTGATTATCGCCGTTGGCATCGTTCACCCACGCAGTAATTGCACCATCAAGTCCGTAGGGATGGTTCTCTGCAGAGGAGTTAACGAAGGTCACATCCAACAAAGGCAGTAGCTCTTGGGGAATAAACGAAAATGTTTCGCTGCCATCATCAGCATCAATCGCGTGCAGCAGCCCTTCGTTGGTACCAAAAAATACCGTAATATCAGGAGATGCGCTGGTACCACCGTAGGTGACAATAACAGGGCGTGAGTGCAGTGGATCACCGATCTCTTTGCGTGTTTCGTTGGTCACGGTATTTTCATCGTAGTCCAACAGATCGACACCCCGCGTCCACTGAAGCAGCTCTGTACGGTATGCATCAGTCTGTGTATCGATACCCAACATCGCTTTGGTGATGGCCGCGTTACTCTCATGCAGTGCGTTGCTGGAATCTGAAAGGTCTGCTGAGCTACCGGTATAGGTGAAAATTTTGCGGCCGGTCATATCAACCTGTTCCGCAGCGCCGCCTATCCCCACGCTATTGCCATCGACACCGCTCGACCAGAAGCTGCGCGATGTATCTTTGAAAAAGCCGGTACTGTTATCGATCGCTGCAACATTCAGCTGGTCAGAGATCACCGCCGGACTACCATAAAGCTGGTAACGTTTCATGTTGCCGATCCACTTTGGCCGCTCATCCGGTTTGAACAGAGAAAAGTAGATCTCGTTACGATGGGTCAAACGGTTGAACTGGTTAACAGTGGCACCGGGTGAGACAAAGGAAGTATCCACCTTCATGATCTCTTTAATAATGCTGTCAAAAACATTAGCCAGATCAGCAGAGGTGGTCGCCTCAAAAAACGTCCCATTGCCTTTGTTGGCGACATTTGTAAGCCACGCGCCGGTGAAATTGAATCCAATCGTATAAGTAGTAATGGTCTGGTTGCCGGTGAGTATGCTCTCTGAAATCTGGTCGTTTTCATACAAAAACTGGCTCAACTCAGGCCCGCAGGCACCTGCACCGCTATCAACGCAGCTACCAACGCCAGTCATCGCCTGTACTAGGCTGGTGGACTCATTGGTGCTGGGCTGACCATCCGAGAGCAGCACAATGTAGTTACCTTGGCAGCTTTCAGTTATGGGCGACTTGTATATCGGAGAACCCTCGATAATTTCGCTTTTACAATCTGCCGAATTGAGATTGCTATCAAGACAACTACTCGAGCGAACAACACCTCCGCCGGTGTAGGAACTGGGGTGCGAAACGCGCGTGTACTCGCTGCGGCTGGTGGTGGCGGCGTTATTACCCCGCTGTTTGCCGAAGAGCACACCTTCACCACGGTAGTAAAGCGCCGCTTCGTAAAGCGTATCGACGATCGGCGTGCCCGATTTATATTGCAGCGCCCCGACCTCCTGCTTGAGCCGTTCGCGCACGGTCATTAATGTAGGCGCGCTACTACTCGTCGCGCCAGCATTGTAGGCGATCTGCACGCTGAGCCGTGGTGCCACAGAGGATTCACCGTCATAGGATTCAACCACACGCTTGCCAGTCCCGGCCGTCTTTTCGATAATAAAAGCCATATCGTTGCCGCTTGCCCAACCCGTACGGTTGACGATCTCCTGCACAATCGCGGTAAGATCAGGCGTGGTCAACTTGCTGTTGATCGCGGGATTGGGGATACCACTCCAGCTCACGAAACTGGCTGTTTTGGCGCGGCTACTCACTTCATTGGTATTCAGCGGAAAGGTGGGAGCATCATCATGCGCCTGACCGGAGATTTTCAGGGTCAGATCGCCACTGCCGTTTTCATCGATCTCAAATTCGATACTGGCATCAAGAATGGTCGCGCCCTGTGGAATCGGCATATTGGTAAAGCGCATGCCGATGACCTGGTCAACACCATCCGTAACCAGTTCAAGATCGGAGCTCGTCGTGTACATGCTGCCATCGGATGTATTCTCTTCCACGTCATCACTGGTCGAGGCAACCATTTTGGTGATCATCTGGTTAATACAACCACCACCGCTGGGAATACTATCTGGATCGTAAGTGACTTTAAGCAGCGGTGCGCCACCCGATGAAGCCTCGTAGGACTTGGCCGTGCGCTTGCCACTGCCGGTGATGACAAAGGCCATGGCATTGCCACCACACCAGCCGCTACGACTGACGATCTCTTGAACAACGGCCGTGATATCCGGACTCTGTTGTGTGGCATCGACCGTGTCCCACGTCGGAACGGAATCCCATGAGGTGGATGCGATAGTCGTACTGCGGCCACTGATATCGTTGGTTGTTTCAGAAAAAGCAGGGGCATCATCAACAGCCTCGCCTGCAATCAGCAAGCTCGTGGCATCGCTACCTGTTTCACTCACCTCAAACTCAAGAGATGCGGTGAGTATTGTCGCACCTTGGGGGATCGCGATGTTATCGAAGCGCAGGCCAACTGTTTGAGTAACCGCAGCGAGATCGACTCCGCCCGCACTGGGTATCTGATAATTGATCGTTAGCACCGGTGCGACAGAGCCATTTTGTGACTCCAAAGTCCGCTTGTTCGAGTTGTTGGAGGTCGTGCTGGGGTCTCGCTCAATGAGAAATGAGAGGCTATTACCACTGACCCAACCGGGGCGTGCAATGATCTCATTAACGATAGTGCTCAGATCCGGCGTCACTAACGGCGCACCAATGCTAGCCGCAGGTAGATTATTCCAGTCTACCCTGGCGTTGGTGGCCGCTGCGAAATAGTTAGACACCGTATTAGAACTGCTAAATGCTGCTGAGTTGTCATGAGCATGGCCGTAGATATCCACCGAGATATTGCCCTTGGGGTTTTCATCGGTGATAAACGTAATGAAGGCGCTACTGATAACTGCGCCGTCCGGCAGGGCTACACCGGTGAAGCGCAAACCAATTTTCTGGTTACCGCCATCGTAGACGAGCTCAAGATCGCTGCTGTTGAGGTACATGGAGCCATTGGAGCGCTCTTCAACATCATCGGCTACGTCAACTATAAATATGCTATCAACACCGTTGGCAAGGGCCGGGTCTTCAACCAGCTCCAGATCACTGCTGGCCAGATTAACGACGCCGTTGCCATCCTCTTCGGCATCATCGCCACCCGCGCCGATTCTGGTCGCGACGCTGGGGCCGCTGTTATCACAACTTTCAACATTACAGACATCTTCATCAATATATGAGACGGGGAACAGCACCGGACCACCGGCTCTGCTAAAACGCATCAACCCCACATTGATATTGGCAGCACTATCGAGAATCTGAGTCAACGCCTCTTTCATGCGGTCAAGGCGGGTGACACCCAAACCATCGGTGCTAGTCATCGAGCTGGACGTATCGAGCACGAATAGCACGTTCGGAAAAACGGTGGTGCCCGGACTGCCTAAACTGCCACCGAAGAAAATTTCAGTGTCGTCACCAAGCACCGGGGAGGCAACCAGCAGGCCATACATCAAACCCAATAGTGCCGCCCTCGCTCGCGTTGAAACAAAGGCCGAAACAAGTGTGGAATAGTGTTTTTTCACGACCACCTCCTTGGGTTGGTGCATGACGGTGACGGCATGATCAGTTGCTGGGTCCGATACGGGAAATACCCTGAGCGGATACGGTCTGCGCATTGAGGGCGGAGATCGCCCCGGTGCCGGTTATTTCAAAACGGTAAGCCGAAAAGCCACTACTGTCCGCCGCCAACGAAAAGCCCACAGCGAGCCCTGCGCCCTGATAGCGCGTATTCGAGGTGGCGGCGACATCACTGCTGTTGATATCCAACGTATCATTGACTCCGGCATCACCAGCGCTAATAGCCTGCAATAAGTTATTCGTATCTGCGACAGCATTTTCAATGGCGCTCTCTGCTGCCTGAAAGGTGACATTGCGGTTCATCGCGTTGGCCGCCATCTTCTCTCCCATGCGCGAACTACTGATGGCGGTAACGCCAAGCATGGTGGTAATCAGCAACATCACTAGACTGACAATCAGAACAGCGCCTCGCTGAGTCGCTTGGCCAATAGATCGCCTGGTTCGCCCCGTCATAAAATTAGCTCCGGTTGCGCAGATTGATGGTGGTCACAAATGCGCGTCGCAGCCGCCGATCTTTAGGGTGAGTCAGAACCGCACCCGCAGTACCCACCGGCTCGACATCCACGCCCGGCATGGCGAAGGTGAGCGCGTTGTCGCTATCAAGAGCGGGGCCCACGCTGTAAAGCAGCAGGCCGATGCGCAAACTGACAACCTCAGTCATATCAAGGTCGGCGGTATCACCCGGCACAAAACGCACCAGGCCGGAGGTAGCGGAGCGCTCACCATAAAGAATCTGCATGCTCTCGATGCCCTCCACCAGTTCGGTCACGTTGCCCGCTACATCGCGCTGGAACAGACCGAGAATCTGCTCACCACCAGCATTGGTGCGACCCGTATCGCGAATGAAATAGGTGTTGAATTGATAGCGCATGACCAAAGCACCCGTGCCGTAAGGTTTACTCAGGTTGTCGCTACTGTTTTGACTGGTGGCATGGGCAATGGTGACAGGGCCGCCACCGGCGACAGCGGTAGCGCGAAATATATCCACGGTATCGCAATCCGAAATAAACAGAACATCACCTGCTGCGAAGCCATCAGCATTGCTACCAACCTGAATAGCCGCAGCGCTGGTCGCCATATCGCTGGTTAACGCGATGCCCAAATTTGACGCATGCTGTATCGACAGCACATCCGTTCCGTCAATGGCATCGTCTTGAATGGCGACGAGATCCGCTGGCGCCCAGCCAGCCAGGGTTGTCTCAAAGCCACGGATGGCATTTTGAAACAAGTTGGTTGTCGGTGGATTGTCAGCAATCGCAACCGCAGGGATGCTGGCCGGATCCGCACAGCCCTGATAACCGGCGGCGCGAATACCTTGAGCCAAAATATCCATCGCCACGCGGCCGTTTTCTTGAACACCGGAAAGGGCATCGCTCATGTTGTAGGATTGCTTGCTGCTGACAAAAATCTGCATGATGCCGCCCATCATTACCAAGCCGACGGTGAGGGCGATCATCATCTCTACCAGCGTGAAGCCTCGCTGTGCCTCTCGTTGCAACCCCCGCCGCCGTAGTGATCTCTGTTTTCTACATGCAATCTTCATCAGTAATGCGCCATAAATACCGTGCTATAGATAGAGAGCCATAAGTCAAAGCTCATAAACGAAAGGTAAAGCTGACATTTTCAACAGCGCCTTTTTCGGCCCAGTTGACGGTGACGGTAAAGATATTGCCGTTACGTGTTACGGTGCCGCTGCCGGAGGGTAGTATGGCCAGTGAGGCCAAACTCCAGTCACGAATATCATGCGCTATCAGCTCCGTATCAGTGCAGCCTGCGGCGATGCAGGCCGGGTCACTCGGCGGGGTTGTGCTATCGATAGCGTTGTAGCCACCACTGGCGACTCCGATGGGGTTGGCGCGCATACGATCAACGATATCGTAAGCCACGATGGAGGCTTGAGAACGCAAATAGGCGCTCTGGTTATAACTCAGTCCAAGCACCTGCAGTCGTGCTGTGCCGAGCAGCCCAACCGAGAGAATCAGTACCGAGATGAGCACCTCGATGAGGGAGAAGCCGTCGCTCTGACCAGGCCACCTGCTATTACACGATGATCTGTTTTTTTTTACGGACATGTCACGTCGTTTCCGCCGAGGTCTTCAACCGTCGTTCCGGCATCGCCACCATCAGTAGCGGCACGGATGCGTCCGGTGTTGGTAACGAGAACGGCGCGCGCATCGGCTGCACCGCGGCTATCACAGAGTCTGAACGTGCCCCCTGCAATTGGCGTGAGCGTGCCACGTGAGCTGTACTGAATCTGCCCGGCGTCAGTAAAACTGCTCCTCAGCGTTGTATTACCCTTCAAGCCACGACCAATAACCACGATGTCATCATTGCCAGCATCGATCACGCCGTCACCATCGATATCACTGAAGACCAGCCAGCCGCTCTCCCAGTTATTCGTGTTGCAGCTCGTCGCATTGCTGCTGGCGCAAGCGGTGACCGTGACGCGCCGGGTTGCCGCTTCGCTACGCGCAATATTGAGCGTGCGAATCAATTCATTGTTTTGGGTAATGAGTCGCTGATTCTGCGCCGTGACCTGAAAGCTGGGCACCGCAACAGTCATAACGATGACCGCAACAGAGAGAGTAACCAGCAGCTCAATCAGCGTCAGTCCGCACTGAATTCTGTGCCTGAAAGTAAGTTGAGTATCGTGTTTCATACCCAACTATATCGTTTGATATCGCCTCCATCTTTAATCTGAAGGCTCATAGTGTGAGCTACGTAGCAAGTTTTGACTGCACGACACTGAAGCGTACCGCAAGTGGAAAGTGACGGGTTTTTTTACTGTAAAAACAGTGAGAAACGAAATAGCGCTATTGAAAGGAAGCTGTGCGAAAATCCGGAAAATCGTCTATTTATATTTTTTTAAGCGTCATGTCTTGATTAAATACGCCATCAAAAAAAGAGGGAGGGCAAGCGGATTGTTCTCATGCTGTTATAAGGGTGTTTCTACTGCCGATTTTTCACGTTTGCCATCAAACAGGTAGATAGCGCCACATATCAGGCTCAATGGCAGCACCAAAATTCTCATCATGAATGCGACGATAATGGCCTGGTTATAATCCATACCCAACTGGATAGCGGAGAGCGCGAAAGCGCCTTCGATGAGGCCGATACCGTTGATCGATATCGGCAACACACCGGCAACGCCGACGATGGCGACGATGAGCGCGTACTTGGCGTAATCCCCGCCCGCACCAAGAGCGTCAAAAAGCGCACCGATTGCGATGATAGCGAGAATCTGAAAGACGAGCGATAACGCAATAATTTCCAGAAGCGGCTTTGGATTGCGCCTGATGTGCCCCAGATTATGAGTCAATATCTCCAGCTTTTCGATCTTTTTGATGCGTGCTTCAAACTTTGAAAAGACGCCCTTTTTCATCAAATAGAGAAAAACCAGAAAACCGACTCCACCCACAAGGCAGATCGTAACGTAGTAGCTCACAACGGCTATCTGTTCATAAAGCAGCGTGATGATGCCGCCAATCAGACCAAGAAACAGCAGTGCCGCTAGGCCAATAATGCGCTCCAGCAGCACGGCCGATACCGCTCTGGATTTAAAGCCCTCAGTAGGCACCGTTTTGATCACCCGGTATGCGTCACCACCGATAGACGAGGGCAGGAAATTATTGAAAAAAAAGCCGATACAGAGCACTTTTTGCAGAAAAACAAACGGCTGCTTCAGCTCATGGAGCTCCAGCGCTTTCTGCCACTTCCATGCGCTGATGGGAAACTGAATCGTAAAGACAAAAAACGCGACAGCAATGGCCCAAGCACTCATCGTCTCGATGTGAGCACCCATTGACTCCCACTCAACGTTGTACATCAGCACACCGATCAGAGAGAGACTGACGACTATTTTGATGGTTTTCATCATCGAAGCGTACCGTGCAAACGTCTGTTAACGGCCTTGAAAAACCACTTTGGCAGGGTTACCGTGGGCCACCGCTTTTTCGGGAATATTGCTGTTGACGATGGCACCTGCGGAGATAACCGCGTTGTCACCAATCTGCACGCCATCGAGCAAGGTAGCACGGGTGGCGAGCCAGGCATTTTTACCAATGATCACCGGGCCGTTAGCAAATGGCTGACGTTCTGAAATAGGCGTTTCGAAATCGTTCATTTTGTAGGTGCCCGCGCTAATGCAACAGCCCCCGGCAATTGCAGCGCCATCACCGATAGTGATGCCACCCCACGAAACCAGCTGGCTGTCTGCACCAATGCTGACTCCCTTGCCAACAATAATATCGCCCCCCTTGGATTGCACGGAGCAGTTTCGATTCACCATCGCGCCATCACTGATCACGATACCTTCGTCTTCTGCACCGCGCGCATCAATAACGCAGTTGTCATCTATCACTACGTTATCGCCCAGTGATATTTTCGATGGATGGCGAAAGATGCAGTTACGACCAATAATGACGTTGCGACCATAACTTTTGAAAAGTGATTTATAGAGCTTTCTTCTCAATAAAATCCCCAGCGCGCCGGAGCGGGCGCCGAGTAGCCAAGTAATAAATTCATAAAATATAAAGCGCGACATGCTGACATCGCCTGCCGTTAACAGCCGGTATTTATCGAGAGCAGAACCATCCTGCTCCATTAAAATATTGCGGATATTTTTTTTCTTATCGACTTCTTTCACGGGTGCTGTCTCCCAACTGTCGGCGCTATTGCATTGCGCAGCCTGCACTTGATTCGTTAGCTGCCGAGATGTTTGCTAACCAGTTCGACAATTTTCTCGTAGCTGAGCATGGCGTTGATCTCATCCATGGTCAGACTGATATCAAACTCTTTTTCAAGGGCTGATACCAAGCGAAGGTGGTTGAGGGAGTCCCACGACTCCACGTTATCGCTGTTCATCTCGGCGCTGATTTCATCCTCATCAATATCAAAAGTATCTGCCAGCAACTCGTTCAGTTGCTCCTTGAAGGCGTGTTCACTCATAACTCCTCCTGCTCCGTTACATTAATCCAGTGACAATCTTTCATGGTCGAGTCCGCAGCTTGAAGTATATAGTGCTGCCCATCGCCCGCGTGTTCATCGGACGAGATACTAAAACCCTGGTCGTTATAAAATTTTTCTGTTGGTCTGTTTTTCTTGGTGGGAACAAAAAAACCGCTCAAGGAGCGCCTCCCTTGTTGCTCAAAGCAGCGCCGCTTGATGAAGTTCATCAGCGCTGACTCCACACCCCGGCCTATTGCCCGACAGCTCAATATAAAACTATCGATTAGGACGTTCGAGACATCCTGCTGATCAATCAAACACAATCCAATAATGCCGAGATCACCAAAACGATCAACGGCTTTAACGACGTACAATGCATATCGATCTTGTTCAATAAAAGCGTCGATCTCCGCCAGTGAGTAACGTTTTGTGGTGAGATTAAATTGGTTGGTTTTGGAAAAAAGCTGATGGACGCGCTGCTTTTCCGCCTCGCCTGCGGGCCAGATCGTCACCTCTGTTTGCAGGCTTTCAAGGTAGGACTCCAGATCGTCAAACTGGGTTTGGTGCTCACTGCGCGAAGCATTGTCGGCATATTGCCGAGACTTGGCCTGATCTTCTGCCGCTATCGCTGTTTTATCAAAGCCGTGTAGTGAATCGATCAACGCGGGATAACAGGAAGGGTCTTTGGGCAGCAACACCGTGCTGACCTGAGGCAACATCTGTTGGATCAGTTCACATTCAGCGGGATTGTCATCAATGAATGTCAGCGCATCGAGACCGATGTTGAGTTTTTCGGCAATCCGTTGCAAATTGGTGTGCTTCATCTCCCAGTTGATCGCCATTGCTGAAAAATCACTGAGCTTGAGCGGCATATCGGTGCGCTGCTGAAATGCCTCTTCAACATCTTCAATATTATTTTTACTGCAGACAGCTAACAGTACTCCGCGATCTTTAATGGCCAAGATACGGTTTTGAAAATCAAAAAAGGCTTCGCTTTCACCATCACCGTGACCAACTTTAATCCCCTGTATCCCCGCCTCGCCAAGCACGCCGCCCCACAACGTGTTGTCGAGATCGACAACAAGGCATTTCTTGGCAGTGCCCTGAATAGCTGCAATATGGCGCGTTAACTGCTCCGCGATAGTGGGATAAAAACTCTCCTGCCAAGGCACTTTAGCCAAATAGTAGAGCTTTTGGTCATATGCCTCTTTTTTACCATGGAGCGACGTAAGACGCTCCATATCGAGAATATGCACGCGGGGCTCTTCGATAAAGCGCTGCCTCAGGCGACTATTGAGCACACTATAAAATTCGGCTTCACTACTGCACTCGCGCTTCTGATCCGCAACGCCGTAGTGGTCATGAGCGGGGGCAGGAAAATTGACAACGATGACCGTGGCTGAGTGTTTGTTAAGCGCCATCTGCACACTTTGGCAGACGCTATCGAGGATAGTGTCCCGCGCCTGATTTAACTGTTGAGTGCCAAGGCTGGAGAAACGCAATGCGACATCGGGCACCAGCTCTCGCAGCAGCAAGTGGATGACAATGGCGTGCGCATTGAATTCGGCAAGCGGCGATTGATCGCTGATCAGCTCCTGCATATGCTGCGCATAGCCGCCGATATATGCCTGCGTGGTCACGCCCTGACATGCAGCGGCAACGCAGACATGGTCCGGCAACGGTTCAAAGGTAATGTTGCCCAGATAGGCGATGCGAAAGGGCGCGACATGACCAGACTCAATCGCCGCTGTTTGGTGCTTGCGCAGGGCACGTAATAATTTCCTGATCTCCGCGCCTTGCAGCGTGGTAATGTTATCAACGCTGCGGCAAATACGCAGCACGTCTTGATAGTTATCAGCGCCCTTAAGCGCATCTTTGATTGAATAGTTGTCTGTCATAAGGCCCGGATCAAGCTGCGGTTCGTGTCGCGGCAGCTTCGGCACTGAGCTCTGCGGAGAGCTCTTGCGCGGAGACACCGCTGATAAACATGCGATACCACGCTTCACTGTTGACCAGCAGCCACAGACGGTTGCCGTTATCGGTCTGTCCGCTTTGATGCTCTTTGAGAATGCGATCAATCGCAAGCTGCTCCAGCAAACCATCTTTGGCGAGATGCGAATCCCTTAAAAACAGCTTGAACAGCGCTTGGTACTCATCTTTCAACATATAGGGCAGCGCCGATGAAAAGCCCTGCTTGGGACGTTCTACCACCTCTTTCGGCAGGTAACGTTTGGCCAGCAGTATCTGTATGTAGCGCAGCGAACGACCGCGCACTTTCATGCGCGCAGGCAAGCGGGCGCAGAACTCGGCGATTTCGTGATCCATAAACGGTGCGCGCGCCTCCAGACCGTGCGCCATGGTCATGCGGTCAAGAATCATCACCGGATGGTCAGGCAGTCGCACCTGGCAGTCGGCATAGAGCATGCGATCCACAACGTCTCTGGCCTTGGCGTTTTCAAACGGAATACGGATCGAAGATTCTGGTTCAAACCCGGCAGCCGCATCACGCATCACCGGCCCATAGAGACTGGTGTAGCGTTCAGGGCCGAAGTAAAAATAGTTAAGACTGCGCGCATAGCGATTACCACCATCCAGCGACGCCAGTTGGTGCAGCCATTTCAGTTGATGAGCATGGCTCTTGTACCAGCGCCCATCGGGCAGCAGATTGAGCAACGGCCCGATACCGTGCTTGCGGATAAAACCTGGAATCATTGCGTAGTAACTAGCGTAGCGGTTGCCATAGTAGCGATCATATCCACCAAACAGCTCATCGCCGCCATCACCGCCGAGCACCACTTTGACGTGTTGACTGGCCATCCTGGCAATGAGAAAGGAGCAGACAGAGAGCGGATCAGACGGCTCATCCAAATGTGAAATCAGTTGCGGCAGCGTATCGACCAACGACGGCGTGATGATCTGCTCGTGGTGGCGCGTCCCATATTTTTCGGCGACCATGCGCGCATAAGGCGCTTCATCGTATTTTCCGTAAGGCAGCCCCATCGAGAAGGTCTGTATCGGCTCCACGTTACCGTGTTTCATCAGCATAGAGACAATCAGCGTCGAGTCCAGCCCGCCACTGAGAAAGGCGCCTACAGGCACATCGCTGACGGTATGCAGTTTGATGCAATCAATGAGACGCGCTTCGAGCTCATCGGTAAGCGCTTCATCGCTGCCGCCCAGTTTCGGCTCGTAGTTGAGATCCCAGTAGCGTTCAATTTTTGGTTCACCACCCAGTGCAAACGACAGCGTGTGAGCGGGCGGCAATTTATGAACGCCTGCAAACATGCTGCGCGGTGATGCAATAACGCGCAGCGCGAGATATTGATCCAGCGAGTGCAGATCAACTTTAGTCAGTCCGCGATCAAAGGCCAATAGCGCTTTAATCTCTGAGGCAAAAATCAACTCGCCCTGCTTGAACGCGTAATAAAAAGGCTTCTGTCCGAGGCGGTCACGGGCAGCGAACAGCCGCTTTTTGTTGTCGTCCCAGATGGCGAACGCGAACATGCCGCGCAGGTAATTGACGCACTGCTCGCCGTACTCCTCATAAAGGTGGATGATCACCTCAGAATCACTGTGCGTTGAAAAAGTGTGCCCCTTGGCCTGAAGGTCACTGCGCAGCTGCTGATAGTTGTAGATTTCGCCATTACAGACCAGCCAAATCGATCGGTCTTCATTGGCGATGGGTTGGTGGCCGCCGCTGAGGTCGATGATCGACAATCGCCGTTGGCCAAGCGTTGCCTCGGATTTGACCTCCAGACCTTCATCGTCAGGGCCGCGACTGGTGAGCGCGTTAAGCATGCGCTTCACACCGTGCTGGTCACCCCACCGGTTACCTACGAGTCCTGCAATGCCGCACATAGGGAATAAGTTCTCTTCTGTTGTTATCGTTTTAATGGGTGGCTGTGCACCGACACTGCGCACTAACGTACATACAAAGGGGGCAGGCGACTATAACTGCTCTGCCGAGCAATCAGACCGGACAATGCGTGGCGAGTGTTGGTGCGTTCCATCTCAATGGCGTGTCGGGGAAATTATCGACACAAGCGGGAGAAAGTGAAGTGAGTGATCTCCAAAAACCTCCCCGTGACCTGTAGTCAGAGCCGACGCAGGGAAGCGGACTACCTTACACCTCAATCCATCTCAACCCAGAGCCGCCGTACCGACTGGTCGGCGCCAAAGATTATAGTCTCGTTGAAATTTGTTTGAAATCCCAGTGTGTCACACTTCTGCTCTGGGTAGCATAAAAAAACCTGAGCGCCTTTCTTAATGGTTGCTCACGAGCGATTCGTTGCGGCGATGGCTACCACAAGCGATCAACTCTGTCAGTACATTACGCGCTAGACGGAACTTCGGTCCCGCCTCTTTTGCTGCATTCTCCTTGGCAGAAAAAAAGTTACCTTGGGCTGCGTAGTTAAGCACGAATGCCCGCGCCACCAGAAAATCTTGCCACAACAGCATAAATGTTTTGGCAAGCCGCTCCTCTCGAAGCGTGGAGAGATTATCGGCGTAGCGCCGCCACACCGCATCCAGCTTCTTGTCCAAACGGTTGATCTCCACAACATAGGGTGTCACCGCACGAGAGTGAGAGCTGTTAACGGCGAGCAGCGTATTCATTCTGATCTGCGTCGCGTAGTCGTTTAAAAAGCGCAATTGATGATGACGAATCCGGCTTCCACTGCGCGGCAACATGCTCTGCTCAAGCTCAACCATGAGCGCCAGCAGGCGACGTACGATCTCATTTGATGAGTGAAAAACACCGACGCTACGTTGCGTCAATGCCCTGACCCCTTTTATGCGCGATTCGATATCAGCGCCGGGATGGCCCCACTGCGCAGCAACGCAGGCCAAATCACGAGCACAGCTGACGATAACATGGACTTTATCCGCCAACTCAACAAAACCGACCGCAGCCTCGTTAAGATGGTTGGAAAACTCTCGGGTGTGCAGGCTTTGATCGCCCGCATTAACCTCTGCGAGCATGAACTCCAGACGCACAGCGCTCACCCGCTGGATCACTTCGGCACTAAATTTGTGCAGGCTATCGCCTAGCGCACTGAGCTCGTTGGCCGCCTGTGCCGTGCTTCTTCCTTGCGCACCGCTTCGAGCTGCCTCTATCGCAGTATTCAGTGCCAGCAGGTTCGTTTGATAACCCTGCTCACCCACAACAAGGGTGGAGCGATGAATCTGGTCAGCGCACTGAACAAACGCGCCGCTCAATTTTGATAAATCTGTGTATAACGCACTCATTGGTCTACGCTGCCGCAAATAGCATTGCCAACAGATAATGCTTTTTTATTAGATAGAACGCTTTAGCATTAATTGTTTAATGTTGCCGATGGCCTTGGTCGGATTGAGACCCTTGGGACAGACCTCGGCACAATTCATTATCGTGTGACAACGGAACAGCTTATACGCCCCCTCCATATCACTCAACCGCTCGTCGGCAATCTGATCGCGACTATCGGCCAAAAAACGCCACGCTTGCAACAGCGCGGCCGGACCAAGGAACTTGTCAGGATTCCACCAGAACGACGGACACGAGGTCGAGCAAGCACCGCAAAGTATACATTCATACAGTCCATCGAGTTTGTCGCGCTCTTGCGGTGTCTGCCTGAATTCAATTTCAGGTATCGGATCGGTGACGGTGAGGTATGGCTTCACCGCCCGGTACTGGCGGTAGAAGGGCTCCATATCAACAACAAGATCACGGATGACCGGCAACCCGGGGACGGGACGAACCTCAATCGGCGCTGTTAACGAAGCCAGCGGGGTAATGCACGCTAATCCATTACGCCCGTTGATATTAACCGCGTCGGAGCCACACACACCTTCACCACAGGAGCGGCGAAAACTGAGCGTCTCATCGATCGCTTTGATCTTTAACAGCGCCTCAAGCAGCATCATATCAGCGCCAATATCGGCGAGCTCATACGACTGCATGCGAGGCTCCGCATCCTGCTCAGCACTGTAGCGATAGATCGAAAAACGCATGGTCGTCACCGGTTTGAATCGCCTTTTTTGTCAATGACCATCAATAGACTCGCGGTTTCGGCGGAAAGCTCTCTACACTTAGCGGTTTCATGCGCACAGGCTTGTAATCAAGGCGCTGCCCCTCTTTATAGTAGAGGCTGTGTTTAAGCCAGTGCTCATCATCACGCTCGGGAAAATCCACCCGCGAGTGGGCGCTACGGCTCTCCTGCCGCGCATGCGCAGAAACCACTGTGGCCAGTGCGTTATCAATGAGGTTTTCCAGCTCCATCGCTTCGATTCTCGCCGTATTGAAAATACGGCTGTGATCGTGAATCGTCACATCCTCCAGTCGCTGCTCAATCTCTAGCACTTTTTCGACGCCCTGTTGCAGCACATCATCCGTGCGGAAAACACCGCAGTACTCCTCCATCGTCTGCTGCAGCGTAGCGCGTAGCTCGGTGACACTCTCGCCATCGCCCGAACCTTTGCGCTCCCAACGCGCCAAGCGTGCCAACGCCTGATCGACACTCCTTTTCGGCAGCGACTGATGGTAACGGTTGCTACCCAAAAATTCGATGATGTGGTTACCCGCAGCGCGACCGAACACAACAATATCCAGCAGCGAATTACCGCCCAAACGGTTGGCACCGTGTACAGAGACACAGGCGCACTCGCCCACCGCATAGAGACCGGGAGTCGCCTCTTCGGCACCATGGCGCATGGGCGCAACCACCTGCCCGAAGCGGTTGGTGGGTATACCACCCATGGTGTAATGGGCTGTAGGATAAACTGGGATCGGCGCCTCAATGGGGTCGATGTGAGTGAATGTCATCGCTATGTCACGAATGCCGGGCAAGCGCTTTTTGATGACATCCGCGCCGAGGTGATCCACCTTCAGCAGCACATGATCACGATTGGGCCCGCAACCACGACCTTCACGGATCTCGATGGCGATGGAGCGACTGACTACATCGCGACTGGCCAGATCTTTTGCATTGGGCGCATAGCGCTCCATAAAACGTTCGCCATCGGCGTTGAGCAGATAACCACCTTCGCCGCGAACCCCCTCACTAATCAGCATCCCCTTACCGGCAATGCCAGTGGGATGAAACTGAAAAAACTCCATATCCTGCAGCGGAATATCAGCGCGCAGCGCCATAGCCAAGCCATCGCCTGTATTGATCATCGCGTTGGTATTGGTGCGGAATATCTGCCCCGCCCCACCGGTGGCGAGCAGCGTTGTTTTGGCTTCAATGATGAGTGGCTCACCGGTGGCGATAGAGAGCACGACGGCCCCCAGCACCTGATCGTCTTCACCCTTAATCAGGTCGAGGGCGAAATACTCATCGAAAAAGTGTGTCTTGGCGCGAATGTTCTGTTGATAGAGCGCGTGAAGAATAGCGTGTCCGGTGCGATCAGCAGCAGCGCATGTGCGCGCGGCCTGTTCGCCACCAAAGTTTTGGCTCTGACCACCGAAGGGACGCTGATAGATGCTGCCGTCATCCAGCCGAGAAAAGGGCACGCCCGCATGCTCAAGCTCGATAACCAAGCGCGATGCTGCCCGACACATGTACTCAATGGCATCCTGATCGCCCAGATAGTCACTGCCTTTGATCGTATCGTACATATGCCAGTGCCAATTATCGGGCATGACATTGGCCAGAGCTGCGTTAATCCCACCTTGCGCTGCAACCGTGTGTGAGCGGGTGGGAAACACCTTGGAGACCACGGCGACATCGGCGTCCGCCTGAGCCAGCTGCATGGATGCACGCAGACCACCGCCACCGGCACCGATGACCAGCGTATCGAATTTGCGTCGCTCTATCTGACCAACTTGCATCTACAAAGTCACCATAAATAGTGTTCGTAATACCCACATTCCCATTGCAACCAAGCTGAGCCCGGTGAGTCCAAACAGGGCGAAACGTATGCCGGGAACGTGAATGTAATCGATAATGATGTCACGCATGCCAACCCACGCATGGATGAACAGCGCAACGAAAAACAGGGTGTTGGCCATAAAAACAACGGGGTCGGCCATCCAGTCCCACCACTGCTGGTGGTTTTCAGGTGCATTGAAAACAAAATGGCCCAGCAGATACAGCAGATAAGGTGCCATATATAGGGCACTCAGCCGCTGCAACAACCAGGGCCGCAAACCTTGCAAGGCTTTACTCAAAACAGTATCACTGCCGAAAAGATGAACGTGAGCACTGCACCCGCGATGAACACCGCTCTGGCACTGGCCAACGCATGATCGCGCTCAATGCCCACCTCGATATCGAGAAGCAGGAAGCGTATGCCAGACAGAAGGTGGTGAGTAACGCACCAGATCACAACGAAACCGATCATTTTTGCAAACCAGCCATCAAGAATAGCGGCCACCTGCTCAAAGCCCGCGCTACTTTGCAGAGATAGATCAAGCAGATAAATTAAAAAGGGGATCGAGAGAAACAGCAGCGCGCCGGAGATGCGGTGGCCGATAGACAACAGTGCAGATACCGGTTTATGGATAAGCAGCAGGTCAAGAAAAACCGGTGGTTTTTTATCAGATTCCATTCGCTGCCGAACCAAAAATTTCAGTCATTATATCGATGCTGCCGTTGGCGAGTTTGAACTATACTTCGCTTAGCTAATGAACAGCAATTCTAATCCCACTACAGGTTGATCTACAAGCATGATTGAAGAATGGAATAGTTTTTTACTCTCCAGGGGGGCGCATGTTGAAGACAGCGTGCCAAGCGATTTTGGTGGTGCGGACAAAGAGCGGCAGTGCGTACTGAATAGCGACGTGAAGACCAGCCTCAGCCATATGGGGGTGATCACTGTGAGCGGCGATGATGCTGCTGAATTTCTACAGGGACAGCTGACCAACGATATCCAGGCTGTCACTGAAAACAGCAGCCAGCTCAGCGCCTACTGTAGCCCCAAGGGCCGTGTACTGGCACTTTTTCGCATCCACCGACATACCGACAGTTACCACCTGTGTCTGCCGCGAGCACTGCTAGAGCCAACTTTAAAGCGGTTGAATATGTACGTGCTGCGCGCCAAAGTTGTGTTGGCAGATGCCTCCAATACGTCGGTTCGCATCGCTGTTTCAGGAGCAGGTATGCGCTGTCAACTTGAGCAGCTGTTGGGCGCCGTTCCGCAGCATGTCGATGAGGTGCTCAGCGGCGATGATTTAACCGTGCTGGCACTGCCGGGGCTACAGCCGCGCTATGAAATAATCGGCAGCGCAGCGGCAATTATTACGCTGTGGGATAAGCTGGAAGGCACTGCGGTGGGTGCCCCTGCCTGGGAGCTGCTAGATATTTTGGCGGGACAGCCTCAAGTGTGGCCTGCCACACGCGATGAGTTTGTGCCACAGATGATCAATCTTGATCTGCTCAGTGCGATCAATTTTAAAAAAGGGTGCTACACCGGCCAGGAGATCGTCGCCCGAGTGAACTATCTGGGCAAATTGAAGCGGCGCATGTATCTGGCACATATCGACGCAGACCAGCAGTTGGAGCCAGGTGCCGCGTTAATCGATGGGTCGGATGATGAGGGACGCCGTGTCGGCAGCGTCGTATCAACGCAACGCAACGCTGCATCCGGCTGGCAGCTGCTTGCTGTGGTGCAGATCGCGCTGGTGGGAAACGCCCCGGTTCATCTAGGCGCACGGAGCGGTCCCCTACTGCACTTTGAGACGCTGCCCTACGCAGTGGATTAATAGTTTTGCACGCGTACTTCCGTTTTATCCAAGGGATTGTGCCGGGTCAGATGGTATTTTAATGTCATTTCGGCGGTGGTTTTATTGGCCTCTTGCGGACCGATAATGATGCGTGTTTCATTGCTGTCAAAGAGCAGGTTTTCCGTTTCAATATAGAGGCGGGGTGGATCTTGCTCGTCCAACTTGAGTCGTTTGGCGGAGATGTCATAGGCTGCGATAAGGCGCGCTTCCCTCTCCTCTGCGTGCGTTTCAGGTTTATACAGGTATAAAATCTCACTAACCGCCGCGCGCACAATGCGGTTGACCCGCGCTTGAGCCACCTCGATCAAACCCACCTGAGCCTTGGCGAGGTTAATCTCAAGCAAGCTGTTGTGCAGCCTGCGCAGCACTCGAGTGGCATCCTCTCTTTTGTAAAAAACACGGTATAGCTCCAGCCGTGTGCACTCGTTATCTGCTTTATCGATTGGAGCCTTTGCGCCCAAAGTTGCTTGCAAAGGCTCGGAGCCGTCACCGTCATTCAGAGGGGAAATAATGCAGTAAGCGCCGCTTTCATCCCGCTCGGCAAACTGCGCATCAATCTGCTCCGGGTTCAGAAAAAATGAGGCGGTATAGACGGAGCGCTCCGCATCGTGCCATACATGATGGCCATCAACATGTGACTCACCGGCATCGCTGAAGAAACTCGCCAGTAGATTGACACCATCATTGTCGACCTCCAGCAACCGCCGACCTTCTTGAACATCGCTCAGACCAACGGTGCTGTAGAGGCGCAGATAGCTGTTGCTGCGTGTTGCTGCTGAATCCTGGGCGGGCAGCATGCTGCGCATGGTTTGCGCGTCGGTAAAGTAAGCGACCTGAGTAGGTGCAGTGCCAACGACATGTTCAGCCTTAATGTCCTGCACGATATCGTGCAGATTGCTCAGTTTGCGGTAGAGCGAGGCAAATCCGGCACCGTCGATATCACCTTTCTCCTGCAGCTTCAACAGCCCATTTACGATGAAAGCACGCGGGTGAGCTTGTTCAGCCGCCTTGCTTGCCCAGCGCGCCACCCGTTCAAGCCCACTGCCATTTTTGCTGTCGGTAGCAAGGGCGACTGCCAGCTCGAATACGGCACAGTAGTGGCCGCCAAGCGCCGCTTTTTCCATCCACTCTTTAAATAGCCCGTGGTTGCGCTGAGTGCCTTCCCCTGATTTGTAGGCATGTGCCAGATTGTACATAGCTGGCAAAACGCCTGCTTCAGCCGCTTTTCGGCTCCATTCAAAATAGAGCGATGCATCGGGCTCGATATTTTTGTATGTAGTTGCCAACTGATGCATCGCACCCGGATCACCCGCCTCGGCCGCTTTTTTAATCCACTTGAAATGCAGGGTAGAGTTGGCATCGATACCGACGCCTCTGGCATAGATTTCGGCCAGTTCACACATTGCATGGCAGTCGTTAGCATCTGCCGCGCGCCTGATCCACTCGACATAACTTCCGGTACTGGCCTCAACACCGCAACCCGTTTTGTAGGCAAGACCGAATTGGCGCATGGCCGCAGGATGTTGTTTAGCAGCAGCTTTCTCAAGCCACGTGATACTCGCCGCAGAGTCAGGCTCTATACCGATCCCTTCTGTGTAAGCAACCGATAACCGATACATCGCTTCGGTGATACCATTTTGCGCTGCCCGCTCCATCCACATGAAGTGGTTGCCGTAATCATGGCGCGTCCCCTTACCCTCTCGATAAGCTTCCGCCAACAAAAACATGGCATCGTAGTCGCCACTCTCCGCCGCCTTTCGCATCCATTGAAAAGAGGTGCTTTGGCTGGGCTCACCGTGGTCATCTTTGGCATATGCTAATGCCAGATTGAACATTGCATCGCGGTCGCCCGCTTCTGCCGATTTCTCCATCCACTGCAGATAACACCTGCTGTTGGGCTCTGTGCCTGATCCCTCATCATAGGCAATGGCCAAGTTGTACATGGCGTCGGAATCACCCAGCTGAGCGGCTTTTTTCGTCCACTCAAAAAACGCTTTTGCATCAACCTCGATACCTTGGCCAAGATCATAGGCCAGCGCCAACTTGACCATCGCCTTAGCATCACCACCTTCGGCTGAATGGTGAATCCACTTGAAATACTGGTCGAGATCAACCTCAGTGCCAATGCCTTGCTCGTAGGCCAGCGCCAAACTGAAAGCAGCGTTGTTATCACCCGCTTCGGCTGCAGCTTTGAGCAGCTCGAAGTAGCAAACTTCATCTGCCTTATCATGTTCACCATCAATACAGGTCTGCGCCAATGCATACAGAACGGCGGGGTCTCTATTTTCCTGCGCATTCTGCACAGGGCCATCAGCCTGTAGCTGTTGTTCAGAACTCGCAGCGATAGCAGCTTCGTCGCCAGTATCACTCTCTTCGGTGTCGTCCTGCGCTGGCACACTGAAACTTTCGCTATCGTTTGGGATTGCCTTGGCAGTGGCTTCATCCTGTAAAAGCGTACGTTGCAATGCATCAGCCTGCGCCTGTTCCTGCCGCTCGATAACGGAACCCACGCGCTTTTTAGGGTGCGCTTGTGCATCACTCTCTTGCGTGCACGGGACGGTAATATCAGCCTCAACCTCGACTGCGGCGGTACTAGCATCTCCCGCTGCGTCTACTGTTGCCCGTTCCAACTCCAGGGCATCGACAACGTCCTCCTCTCGGCGACCAAGAAGAGCCAGGTAAGCAATGGCGGCTGAATCGCCTTTCGCGGCGGCCTGCTCCATCCAATATCCACACAACTCTTCGTTTGCTTCGATACCCGCACCGATTTCGTAGCGCTGCGCGAGCGCGAGCATGGCTTCTGTGTCCCCACGCTCTGCGCTGACTTTTGTCCAATGAAAACAGCGTGCAACATCATACTCATCTGCATCTCGCTCAGCGTAAGCGTGGATCAGTTTGGATAGCGCTTTTTCCACACCCGCTGCTGCGGCCTTCTCCATCCAGAGGAGATACTGCTCCTGGTCAAGTTCACGCTGTGTGGATAGGTCATCGCTGCTCTGCTCTACCTCTCCGAAAATATCGAGGGAGCTACTATCTGGTTTTTGCAGATGACTTTGATAGGCCAGCGCCAGATCGTACATCGCTGCTGGCACTTCCATTTGTGCAGCTTCATGCGCCCAGCGGATATGTTGCGTCTGCTCTGCATCAGCATCTTTGTTGCCGGCGTAGGCGTCGGCCAGCTCATTTACCGCAGCTTCGTCACCTGCCTTGCTGGCTTTTAAGATCCATTCGAACCATTGAGTGATGTCAGTGCTAGTGCCCACACCGTCTCTGCATGCGAGACCAACCATGTACATCGCTTGCGGCTCACCCGCTTGCGCTGCTTTAAGCGCCCAGTTGAAGCTGGCGCAAAGATCAACGCTGGCACCGACCCCGTCACGATAGAGGGTTGCGAGCTCTAGCGCGGCGCTGCTGTCGCCAGACTCGGCCATTGCAACGAGTTTTGCAACGGGGCCGAGCTTTTCTGGTTCTGGTTCTGGTTCTGGTTCTGGTTCTGGTTCTGGTTCTGGTTCTGGTTCTGGTTCTGGTTCTGGTTCTGGTTCTGGTTCT
>JAADGQ010000027.1 GCA_013152295.1 Gammaproteobacteria bacterium
CCCATAACAGCCGCTCAAGACGCCCCGCCTCTGGCAGCGTGCGATATAAGCGACACCACGGATCAAAAGCCAAGCCAGCGGGCGGCACTGCAACCACGTCGCCACTGCTCTCGCCGTCACTCTCACCACCACTCGGCTCATCCATCTGCCAAGCCAGTTGCACGACCCCCAGATCCACATCCAGCGCAGTCTGCTCATGGGCAACCCGCCGCCACTGATCAGCGCCTTGAATCATGGCAAATTGACCATTGGCGGCCATGCGCTAACACTCCTCCTTAAGTACCGGTACGGGTATCGGCGGTCTCGGCGCAGCCGCTGGAGCAATCAATGAACCGGGCTCAATCGTGATCGGCCCATCTTCAACTGCAATAGCCGTGAGCTCCGGCACCTCATTTTTGAGTAATACAACGCTGCCGTTAACCAGATTACCTGAGGCATCCCAGCTAACCACCTGCAAATCCTCTAGATACTCCACGCCGTCAACTTGCAACGCTGCGGCCTCAAGCTCTGGAGCGTGCACCCGTCGCCCCAACGGCCAACCCTCTCCAGCTGGACCATACGGCGGCAACGGTGCCAAGTATTGGCGAATCACCAATTCCACCCAATAGCGCACCGCATCAATGCCGAAACCAGGTTTAACTTTCAGCCCGACGGCTACCGCAATAGCCCGGTACTGCGGTGCCAACACGTAGTGCTCTGTGGTCACGAGACGCCGCGCATCCAACCATTGGCAGACTCGACGCAGCTGATTTTTGTCCGGCATCGGTGCATTGGGATTGAGGCTGTCCTGCTTGGGCCAGACAATGACGCTGACGATACCCGCACCCGCTGCTTCGTCATCCGGCAGCATGGGGTTGTAGCGGGGCAAGCACTCTGCACGACCAATATCTGCACCCGGTGTCATCAGTGCCAGCTCTTTAAAATCATCACGGGTCACTGCACGGTCACGGCGGCGCAGCTCACCAGGAATACGATCAAGTGCCTTCTCCAACGCCTCGGCATCTGCGCCACCATAAGCAGCGAGTGGATTAGCGATTTTTACCGGTCTGGGCGTTGTAATCTTGCTAATCGCGTCAGCGGCGACATTGCCTGCAACGCCACCACCATAACGATAACCACTGACCCTGATACGTTGGCCAATCTGTGGCACGTAACCATTGATACCGTTGCCGAAGCGAATCGTGCCAGCCTCAGAATCGAGGAGAAAATGTCGATCACTCTCGCTACTGCTATGCAGACCTTCAGTCGCCGACCATGACTGCCAACCGCCAGCCTCCTCGACTTCAAGCTTGACACTACCCGGTACGATCTGTTGATTAATCAATGTATAGGTCTGATTAGGTTGACCATCACCGAGCCCCAGAAATTCGGTACGCGCAGTACGCATCTGAACCACGGTGGTGCTGTTAGCGCCCACATAAAGCACTTTCCCGAAAGAACCGCCATCATGGCGAAACGCACGTAACCAACAGATCAGGCGCGCTTCGTACTCGGCATCCAGCGCTGGTGGCAGATCACCGGTACCGACCCGATCGAGATCATCCAGATCAAACGGACCCAACTCATCCACAGCACGCGGCAAACGCAGGCGCACGACCCCTTCATCGCTCAAGCCGTTCGTGGTATCCCCCTCAACACTGACGCTGTGATAAACGGGAACTTCATCCTCACCCTCGAGCAGGCCGGTTGAGATTTGCCACTGCACTGCCGCCGTGGATGCCACGCTGTTTTCACCCGGACAACGGAAGCGATTGGCGAATTCCGCTGTCGTGGTATCGCTGACAGTATCAATGCGCACCTCTGGTACAAAGCCGATATTAACCAACAGCGGCGCATCATCGTGTTCAGCCAATGCACTTTTTACTGCGCCAACTTTATCTTTGTCTTCGGCTAATAGTGCCACCCATAGAATATTGTCAACGGTTTGATCAAAATCGACCGGTATGCCCGGTGCCTCCTCCCACACCATCTCGCTTTGATATGGTGCGGCATCACCGACAGAATCAAGTCCCGCCGCCTGATAGGCCTGCGCGAAAAAAACCGCCTCCTCGCCATCATCCGGTTGCTCTGTCGCTGCCTTAGCCACGGCGATGGCTGATAACGGTAATACACGCACCTCTGTCTCAGTTTCAAAAACGACACGCCCTGCTTTAGATTCACTGCCCTGCGCAACTTTAACGCCGCTGAGTTCTTTCGTGCTCAATGCCACTAAAGCACGTGCGGGTTGCGCGCGTTGCAGCGGTATCTGCAACAGCTTTAAAAATTCAAGCTTTGTTGCCTCTGGAATTTGATTAAACCGATAGAGAAGATTTTCACCGAGAAATGAAAACAGCTCAATAAAGGTGATACCGGGATCACTGACGTTGTGATCGGTCCACTCGGGTGTATAAACCGGTATACGCCGAATCAACTCATCCCTGAGCTGTTCGTAAGAGCGGTCATCAAGTATCGGTCTGTTCAACGGCATTCGCGCTTACTCCAAATAAAAAGGGTAGACCAGGTTACCGGGGCTGCCATCGCGCACATGTTTGTAATGGATATGGATCAATACCATTGATGGATCATCACCGGCTGTCACGTTCACCTGCTCCAACTGAATACGCGGCTCCCAGGCACGTAGCGCACGCTCAATATCGCGCTGCATTAAAGCCCGAGTCGCGGAGGAGTTGGGTTTCATCAAGTAGCGCCGTAGCCCGCAACCAAAGTCTGGTCGCATGATGCGCTCGCCCGGTTCGGTCTCAAGGATGATCCAGATCGACTGACGCACTTTGTCAGGGCCGGATGCATAAAGCAGCGCGCTGCTCTGGCCATCGGGCAGCACCGGAAAATTCCAGCCCGCACCGAGAAAGTTGCGTACGGTGAGACGATTACGGCTCATGTCGCCTCCACCTTATCGAAATAGCGGATTCCAGCACTCACGTCGGGTAACGATGCGGCAAGGCGTTCATCCTCGGGTTGATCAGAATAGTCTGCCGTCATGTCAATTGCGGCCTGTAAAATAGTGTCGATATCGGAATCACCCGCTTTGATCTTGTCAACCAGAGCCTGTTTGAATTTCGGGTCCAGTTTATTGTCCGTATCAAAGAGATCATTAAACGCATCGCCAAGATCAGCATAGTTCTCAATCAGCCTGCCACCAATGAGAAACTCCGCGCTGAAACTCGCCTCCAAGCCTAACTTAAACGACGGTCCCAGCAATTTCAGATCTGCTGCAAAGTCCGCATCAAATGAGATTCCGGGCGGAATACAAAGCCGCAAACTCAACAAAAACCAAAGATTAAAGAGAAAAACCACAATCGGCAGAACGATCTGCAAGAGAAACATCGCAACAATAGTGATCAATGGAATCGCAAAGAAACAGATTTTTCCATCGCCAGGCGAACCGCCGCTGCTAGGCATTTCAAAGTTATTGGTGGTAATCACGACAGACGAATCAGGGGGTGTCGACAGTCGGACGCTTGCACCCTTGCCCACTGGACCACGCGCCACTTGCTCTTTTAGCGCATTGAGATCAGGAAGGCGGATATTGATCGGGCGATTACCGCAACCATCCAGATCAAAAAACGATGCGATACGATAATTTTCGGTCGGCTCACTCCAAACAACCTCACCGTGACAATCAGCGCGGCTACTTTTTTTTGGACAATTAGATTTATGCTGTCGCACAAAGCAGTGAATTTCGTAGTGCGTTTCATCATCAAAGCGCGGTGCAGCGGAGCCATCCACGGCGCTGCTCTGTGTCGGCACCACGCCAAACCACATGGTTTTTCCCTGAGCGGAATGTTGCGCATCGTTGGGAGCAGGAATCACCGGGTAGAGTGGGAAAATCTCCTCTTCAATCACCTGCGGCTGCTGCTCCACATCAATCCACGCACCAACTTCCTGCTGACAAACACCATCGACCTCGCTCGGCACCCACCCTTGTAACGAAGGGTTGATACCATAACGAATACTGAGCACATGTATCTGCGCATCCACCCGCGCGATAGCACAATCGAGCTCTGCAATTTTTTCAGCCCTGGCACTATCAAGCCGATGTCCGATAATCGCACGCACACCTTTGCGGCGCTTAGGGCTCATTCGCTGTGTCAGCCGTTGTACCACGCGCTCAAGTTTGCGCCGCTCAACGAACAATGGTGCCATCTCTTGCTGGGCAACATAGGGCAGGCTCGAAGCCCGTTTGCGCACTACAAATCCAGCCTCACACACCTGCTCTCGCGCTACGCTGGGAAAACCTGCTGCATCGCAATGCAATTCACATGTCACCACATAGAAGCGACTATGCGCCCCATGAAAGAGTTTGAGTGCACCGCGATGACGACCCTCACCATCTGCCGTTGAAGCAACCGGGATAAACGGATCGCTACAGCTGTTGTTAGAAAAGTCTTCACAGGTAAAGCGCAACGACAATTGCGGCTCTTTGATAAACGCATCGGCAAAATTGTCCGCCGCATATTTTTGGATAATCGGCCGCTGTGAACGTGGCGGCGGCGCACCACCTAGCGATGTCTCACGATACCAGGGGCCAACCAATGTCCAGTTATGTTGCATCATGGCTTACCAGACGTTACCCGCGCCGGGCGTGTATGAAGGCGACACCACACCTGCGCTGGCGATCATCGTTGTACACTTCACAATACCGCTAAACGTGGCAATCGGCGCATCAACATTAAGCCCCGCCGGAGCCGTTATATCGACGCTGGAATTGGCCTGAATTTCAATCGCACCACCCGCTGTGAAGGTGATGACATGACCGCTGGCGTGGGTCAAAGTGACACTGCTCGCGCCATCGTCCAAAACCAGTTCATGGCCGCTACTCAGTTTTAAAGTAACCTTCGCAGCGCCTTCGCTATCATCAAACTCCAACTCGCTACCGGAGCGGGTCTTGATAATTCGTCTATTGTTAGCTTGCTCCGGGTCGACTGGCATGCGTTCCTGACCGTTCCAGCATGCGCCAACAATGTAAGGACGACGTAAATTACCTGCCTCAAAGGCAACGACCACTTGAGAATCGACTTCAGGCAACGCCTGAAAGCCCTGGTCATCATCAGCGTAGGGCGAGATCAACGTTGCCCATGCCCTAACGTCACTATCACCTTGCTCACCCAACCACGGAAACCTGACTTCAACTCGCCCCAGTTCATCAGGGTCAACCAGATCAGTTACGAGCGCTGGGTAGACACCAAAATAACATTGGCGACCACCATCGGT
>JAADGQ010000047.1 GCA_013152295.1 Gammaproteobacteria bacterium
TAAGCACGCCCTTAGCCGAGCAGGAGTGGTTATCCTGAACAAAGCCACACGCTAGGCCTGTCGCTTCTTTGAATACCTTTTGGTTGAAACTCTCAAAAAAGAACCCGCGCTCATCACCAAACACCTTCGGCTCAAGAATCAAAATACCCTTGACAGCAGTCTCTATCACCCGCATCAGAAGAGCCTCTCATCGACAATTCGCAGAAGATATTGGCCATAGCCATTTTTCTTCAGCGGCTGAGCAAGTTGAATCAACTGTTCGGCCGAGATATACCCCATACGAAACGCGATCTCTTCCGGACAAGCAAGTTTTAACCCTTGACGCTTCTCCAACGTCTCAACAAAACTTGATGCCTCAAGCAGCGACTCGTGAGTCCCTGTATCCAGCCAGGCCATACCCCGTCCCATCCTCTCGACATTTAACTCGCCCATTTCCATATAGCGTTTATTGATATCTGTAATCTCCAACTCACCCCGTGCTGAGGGCTTGAGTGACTGGGCGATCTCGACCACCCGATTATCGTAGAAATAGAGCCCTGTAACTGCGTAACGGCTTTGAGGTTGGGTTGGCTTCTCTTCTAACGCAACAGCCTTACCCATCTCATCGAAGCTCACTACACCATAACGTTCGGGGTCGTTGACTGGGTAGGCAAACACAGTCGCGCCAGAGCTCTGTTGTGCCGCGGTGGTTAACTGTTGGGCTAAATCATGCCCATAAAATATATTGTCGCCCAACACCAATGCGCAAGAGCTATCACCAATAAATGGCTTCCCAATTAAAAAAGATTGCGCCAAACCTTCTGGCTTAGGCTGAACCAAATAACTTAGATCGATACCCCACTGACTGCCATCCCCCAGCAACTGTTCAAAACGAGGCGTATCTTGAGGTGTCGAGATTAATAAGATCTCTTTAATACCTGCCAACATCAACGTCGTCAGCGGAAAATAGACCATCGGTTTATCATAGACCGGCAGTAGCTGCTTCGATATAACCTGGGTCACCGGATAGAGTCGGGTTCCCGAGCCACCAGCTAGGATAATTCCTTTCATCGTTATTATCCGGTTAGCCCAAGCCGTTCACGTTGATAACTACCATCTTGGATATGAGCACACCAAGATTTATTGCCGAGATACCACTTTACAGTTTTTCTAAGCCCACTCTCAAAGCTCTCCTCCGGCACCCATCCCAACTCTCGCTGAATTTTCCCAGCATCAATGGCATAACGCTGATCATGCCCAGGTCGGTCGGTGACATACGTGATTAACTCTTCGTAGCGCTGAATGCTGTTCGGATGCTCAGGCCACAGTTCATCAAGAATAGTGCAGATGGTTTTCACAACTTCCAAATTCGTTTTTTCATTGTGTCCACCAACATTGTAGGTTTCGCCGACCTGACCTTTTTCGAGAATAAGACAGAGCGCTCTGGCATGATCTTCGACATAGAGCCAATCGCGAATATTGTCGCCCTTGCCGTAAATAGGCAAAGGCTTACCTTCAAGAGCATTGAGGATCATTAGCGGGATCAGCTTTTCTGGGAACTGATATGGGCCATAGTTGTTTGAGCAGTTGGAGGTCACTACTGGGAGCCCATAGGTGTGATGCCATGCCCTGACTAGATGATCCGATGAAGCCTTGCTTGCGGAGTAGGGCGAATTTGGTTGGTATGCGGTCTCTTCTAAGAAATAGCCTTCGTCACCCAGGCTGCCGTAAACTTCGTCTGTAGATATATGATGAAAACGGAAATCCTTCTGCTGATGTGCCCCAAGCGACTGCCAGTATTTGCGGGCAGCTTCGAGCAATGTATAAGTGCCAATAATATTGGTCTGCATAAACTCAGAGGGACCATCGATAGAGCGGTCAACATGTGACTCGGCAGCAAGATGCATGATTGCATCCGGCTGATAGCTCTGCATTAGCTGGCTGATACGCTCGCCGCCACAGATGTCAAGTTGTTCAAAACTGTAGCGGGGATTGTCGCTGACCTCAACGAGAGATTGCAGGTTACCTGCATAGGTCAGTTTGTCGATGTTTAATACGAGATGAGAGGTCTCCACCAGCAGGTGCCGTATAACGGCCGAGCCGATAAATCCTGCACCGCCCGTAACTACGATCTTCACAACTTGTTCAACATCAAGCTAGTCATCCCTTCGTATCAATCGCTTTGAGAATACCGTCAATCTCTTCCCTCAGCGCCTCATATTCGTTCTGCTTATATTCGAGAAAACGCAGCGTTACTTGTGCCTTCTCTTCGACTCCCTTGGGAGTCAGGAAATAAGCATATGCCTTTTTATTGTCGCTGTTGCGAAAGTTGTTGGCTTTGATGCAGCCTTTTTCGATCAGCGCCTGCAGGCAGTAGTTCACTTTGCCCAGGCTGACGCCCAACTCTTTCGACAGCGCGCGCTGACTAGTTTCCGGTTGTGTATGCAGGCGCGCAAAAATTTTGTAGTTCAGCTCATCACTCACTCGATTTGATCGATCCTTAGCCCTAATATTAATAGCTTTCAGAAGGTCGCGAAGCGTTCACGAAATGAACAACAGCGCGCATTTAACTCTTTTTCAATATTAGGGTCAAGAAACTGGGGCGTTGCGCCTTCATTGACTCTGCTTGTCTTCCCCCAAAATGAGTGAGAAGATTGCCCATCGTATTCGGCAGGGGTTATAAGGGCTCATGAGCGGAAAAACCATAAAAAACATATGCTTTAGTCTCGCGGTTGCTATTGGCCTATCCGGCTGTTTGTGGAGCATCCCCTCAACAAAGACCCAGCCCCACCCGCTGATCGAAACCAATGCCGCAGAGATCTATGCCGATGTCTATTTCATGCGGCCGCGCACTGAGCGCAGTATGGGTATTGCTGATAACGCGCTGGTTATCGAGCTGGACGAAGCACCCTTTTTAAGCCTAGTAAAAAATGAGTACATTCGCGTGCCGCTCAAGCCAGGCATTACCACGGTAACGCTGAAGAACCGCACACTGTGGGGGCCGTTTAACAAGATTAAAGAGATGTCTCGCAGCAGATCGTTTACTTTCGCTGCGGGCAAATCCTACTTCATCACCACAACGCCTGTGAACGGTGAGTTTCGCGGGATCTTCTTTGTACCGACGCTGATCAGTGCTGCTCGTGCTCAAGAGATTGCTGCAACGTTGCGTGCGGTAGGACCGGGGAGCAGCGAGTTATTTGACTGATTCGGCGCGGCCATTCGTTCTGTTTTTCTCTTAACCCTTCCTCTTGATGGGGTGCAAACCGCACTCTTTGCCCTCGGCGTTTTCCCACCACCAACGACCGGAGCGGATATCTTCGCCCATGGTGACACTACGCGTGCAAGGCGCGCAGCCGATGCTCGGGAAGTGCTGATCGTGGAGGGCGTTGTAGGGCACCTCATGATGACGGAGGTAGGCCCACACGTCGTCGTTGCTCCAGTCGTTCAGAGGATTGAATTTTTGCAGCTGATTACCCTCATCCCACTCCGATATCGCCAGTTCGGTTCGCGACAGCGCCTGATCACGACGCTGACCGGTAATCCACACTTTGTAATTTTTTAGCGCTCTTTGCAAAGGCGCAATTTTGCGTATGGCACAGCAACGTTTACGCAGCTCAAGGCTGTCGTAAAAGGCGTTGGGACCATTGTCGACAAGGTACTGCTCAACATCCTTTGCATCGGGAAAGTAGACTTTGATGCGGCTGTCATAGTGCAAGCGGAGCTGCTGCATGAGCGCGTAGGTCTCGGCAGGCAATCGACCGGTATCCAGCGTAAAAATAACGATGTTTGGAGTCTGCTTGCAGATCAGATCCATCAACACCATATCTTCGGCGCCAAAGCTGTTGGCAAACCCTGCCGGTGAAAAGTCGGCTTCGATCTCTTTGAGCACCGTGTTGGTGGCCGTGATCTTTGCCTGAAGCTGGGCGTCAATGGTCATCGTTATGTTCCTGTTAAATTGGGCGCGCTATTCGCGCCGCACTTTGATGGATGTGGGGTCTGCCTGCTCTAGTGGCAAGATGGTGTGACCGTCATTGGCGAGGCTGTTGGAGACCTGTTCGGCAGACTCATCGGAGTCGAATATAAAAGTTACCTCGTTACCCACATCGAATTTACGCAGTTCGTTGCGTGCCTTGATGTAGTGGAGCGGACAACCGAATGCAGAGAGATCAATAATGTGGGCCGCGCCTTGCTGCGGTTGGTCATCGGGCAGGGTGTGGCTCAGATCCAGCTGCCCGTCAGCGCGCTGACAACGCTGCGCTGCGCCATTTGTCCAGCGGTCGATCTCGGCACTGAGCTGCTCAAAGCCCTGTACATCAAACAACTCACGCTGTTGACGCAGCGCTGTGATGATGGCTGACAACTGCTTGCCTGACTCATCGACACTCCCGCTGTCAGCCGCATTCGACACCAGCTTGTCGCCAATACCGGCTAGATCGTGCAGCGCGTTATGGCCGCAGATAAACAGTAGCGAGTTGCCGACCAAACGGCAGATCTCTTCACAGCATTCGAGTGCCTGATCGAAACATCGCTGCAAAATAAATGCGTCGCGATAGCTGCGCTCATGAGCCGCTTCGGAGAAGTTGGAGGAGATCAACTCCTGGGCGGCGCCCGCGCACTCGCCACCACCCAGTTGCAGCACCTTAAATGGCGTGGGGCCGCCAAGATCTTTGGCCAGCGCGGCAGCATCCTCTTCACGAATGTTGCTCAGATCGCCCAATAGCTCCTGAAAATAGCCAGGCTGCTGTGCGCGTGACCAGCGAAAAAAATCGCGCTGTCCACCGCCGTCAGCGGCGAATGCCTGCTCTATTCGCGCCACCGCAGCAACAATGCGCTGGGTCGGTATCTCCGGCCCGTTCACTGCCACCGCACCGCCACCGCAGCCATTGCCACCGATATGCAGTGCGTAGTGGGGGATCAATCGACCAAAAAGGCGTTTGCCCTCGCCGTGCAGACCGATGTCACCGACATGGTGTTGGGCGCAGCTGTTGTGGCATCCGCTGACGCGAATACGCAGATCGTGGTCACCGCCGTTAAGCGCTTGCGCAGCCAGCCTGGAAGAGGTGATGCCGAGTCGGCAGGTACTGGTCCCCGAACAGGCGACGACATCATCCCCCATTTTAGGGCCAGCCAACCCCAGTTGTTGCAACTGCGATTGCACAGCCGTAACACGGCTATCTGCCA
>JAADGQ010000180.1:0-26644 GCA_013152295.1 Gammaproteobacteria bacterium
GCGCAGACGCACCACGCCCGGCTGACTACCATTAAAGCTGGGTAGCCCAGCGATAACCACGGGTTGGTCGAAGCGGCCGCTCAGGGCAACGCTTCCCCAATTTTGGTTAGCGCTGGCCTGGGCACTCTCTGAACCACGATAGGCTGGGTCGAGAGGACGACTGTCCAGATTATCCGGCACGCCGTCGTTGTCGTCGTCGGGATCGAGGTAGTCAGGAATACCATCGCCGTCGCTATCAGTGTCGGGCTCGAATGTCGCGACTACGCTCACATTAGCATCCATCGTTAGCAGGCAGGCGCCCACACCACTGCACCCACCACCCGCCCAACCCGTGAAAATTGATCCCGCATCCGCTACGGCGGTGAGCGTTACGCTTGTACCCGCCGAATAGCCTTCTGTGCAATCCGCACCACAAGCTATTCCAGCCAAACTGCTGCTTATTGTGCCTGCTCCGCTGCCAGATTTTTTGGCTGTCAGCTCAAAAACAACCGCTTTAGTCACCGTTATGCCGATGCCTCCTGGGTAAGGGGTCTCATTGGCATCGTTTGAATTAACCAGTAACTGCACCGTAGAAGATCCCGCTGGAGCCTGGCTGTAGTCCACCGCCACCTGTACTGCACGTGACTCTCCACCGGGAATATCAAGACTAGCCGGAGTGATGCTGATCCATGGCGCACTGGCTGCCGGCTCGATGCTTGAAACTGACAGCAGTCCACTACCATCGTTGTAGATCGTAACGAGCTGAACGCTGTTATCGCCCAGGCCATCGCCAACCAACGCGTAGGTTTGCGGACCGGAGGGTACGGCAAAGCCGCTGATCCGCGCTGTCCAGGTGCCCGTTTCAGGATTTGTAATCCACACCTGCTCGATGTTGTCTGTATCGTTGATTCCTGTCGTCGCGGCTGTTGCCGGATTGGCTGGATCAAGCACCCAGGGGGAGTACACCGTGCCACTCGGCGAGATCAAAACCAGATCCAGATCATTCACCAACGCTTTGGCCGCCGCGGGATCAGCGGCCGGATCAGTCCACCCCAGCGTCACTTTAATCTCGCCGCCGCTGACCTCGAAGGTGGACTCTGCCTGCCCGCCGGAGCCACCGATAACACCCTCTGTATAAGCACCTGTGACAATAAGATCTGCAGATCTCTGAGCATCAATAATGCCCCAGCCATATTGATAGTCTGGCCCGGTAGCGCCCAAGTCACGCGCCCCGTGGATCATCAACGCTTTCAACAGAGCTGGCGATGGATCGGTGCCCGCCGTGTTGCGGAAATGCTCAAATAGCAGCGCCGCTGTGCCAGCCGCACTCGGGCTAGCCATCGAGGTGCCGGTCATTCCAGCGTATGAACCACTCAGCACGGTCGAATAGAGATCAGCGCCATTGGCACACAGATCAGGTTTGATGCGCCCGTCATCCGACGGTCCCCAAGAGCTGAAATCGGTCATGCCATCCGCGTCTGTCAACGCGCAGACCGTGACGATATTTTTTGCGTTGCCTATATAGCCAATGGTGTCGTAGGGGCCATCGCAGCGCGGACCGCCCGTCGCACAATCGGGTCCGTCATTGCGGTCGTTCCCCGCTGATTTGAACACGAGCAGACCGGTATCAAAGACAATATCGTCGTACTCTTTTGCGTTGATGTCGTAGAGCCCAAAACCCGCTGCACCATTATCAACCCCGCCATCCCACCCACTGGTAAAACCATAGGAGTGGTTGGAGATCACCACGTCACTCAAATTTGCAGCCGCACGCATCTCCGAGATGTCGTTAGTCCAATCATAGGAGCGCAGTTGAACCGCTGGAGCCATGCCCGTGGCGGCAACATCCCCTGCGCCACTACCACCAATGGTTCCGGCAACGTGGGTGCTGTGCTGGCTCACGCTGGCAGAGTCGACAACCGTCAAGCGTGAACCAAAATCAGGGTGGGCATCGACGACACCACCATCCCAGACACCAACAGTCAACGGGCTACCATCCACACTGTACGGAGTCGTGCGAAGCAGATCAGCGTTAACCCGGCCTGCTGCCGTTGCATTCTCCTCAATTCGCGGTGGGTTTGCTGGCTCTATCCAGTGCACTATTTCAAGACTGGCGATATCACGAATTCGCGCGAGCGGCGTGCGCACTTCGATAATTTTATCGCTCAATAGCCGCACTACCCGAACACCACCAGACAAGCCACCGATAAGCGCTTTTGCCTCACCAACATCGACGCCGTCAAACAGCAACACCTGCACACTGACCGTGCTGTCCGCGTGTTTTGTATTGGCAGGAAAGTCCCCTGCATCAATTCGCTTGGAAATTTTGTAAGCGGGGTCGGGAACCCAGCTCCAGCGTATCCCCCCAGCAGCTGTAGCCGCCGTCGCCAGCGCCGCTTTAGCTGGCTCAACCCTCACCCAGAATGTCTGACCCGAGACATAAGAGAGCAGGTGGATGCCTCTTTTGGCAAGCGCCGCTCGATCCGCTGCATCCGGTATCGATTGAAATTGCATGAGCAGGTGGCTGCGCCCTCCGTCGAGCGCGCCCAAGCTTGCGGTGAGATTCTTGGTCGCAGACAGATCAACAGCGCCGCGCTTGAAATAGGTCTTCCGATCAATCGGTGCCAGTGACACCAGTGACTTGCGGGTATAGCTCACGACCTGGGCAGCAGCAGCGGGAGGAGCAATCACCTCGCTGAAGGTCAAATTCAGCGGCTCAACACGGATATCAGGAACGCACGAGCTGACTGCCAGACGCATATCATAAGAGTCAATTTGCTGACTCCCGCTGAACTCATCGACTTTAACGTAGTAACGTCCTGCCGCCAGCGCAGTCGCTCCACACAACCGATCAATGCGCGAAAAGAGCCCCACACCATCATCGTCGTCAAATTCGATCTCGCTCAGAGCAGCATCATAGAGCCACATTCGACTATCGCCAGAAGCGCCGCTGCTCTCCAGGGTCACGGCGCTATCGTCGCTCAGCGTAAACGTCATCCAATCCACATCAGAGACAGGAGCAATGCTGTGCGTTTGGGAAGCACCACTCTGAATAGTGCTGGCCTGATCCGAACTATTATCAGGCTCGTATTGATCACCTGCAGCCGCCTGCAAAAAAGTGGCATTCAAGTCATAAGAGATAATCAGGTCATTACCACCGAACTCATCAACTTTCACATAATAGGTGCCTGCGGCCAGGCCCGTTTTGATGATTTTTGAAAAGAGCCCCGCACCGCCGTCATCATCAAAGGCAATCTCGCTCAAACTTGCATCATAGAGCCACATACGGGTATCACCGGAGACCCCGCTGGTCTCAAGCGTAATATCCGCTGCATCAGCCAGAGTAAACGTCACCCAATCCTCATCGGCAACAGGAAAGATGCCATGCGCTTGGGAGACACCACTTTGGGCAGCCTGGCCTGAACCATTATCAGGCTCGTACAGGTCTGTCTGTGCGAAAGTCGCGTTGACGTTCTCATTCACGGCCATCTCCACCACACAGGCCCCCACCCCCGAACATGCGCCCCCCCAACCCGCCAGCGTCCAACCGCTAGCGGGTGTTGCGGTCAGCGTGACGGAGGTGCCCGGCGCATAGGCCTCGAAGCAATCGCTACCGCAAGTGATACCGGCCGGGCTGCTTGTGACTGTGCCACTCCCTGTGATTGACACCGACAGCGTCTGGGATAGCGTCCCTTCAAGTCTGGCGTACATCGCCGCCCCGGATGCACTGATACTGCTCACGCTGATATTGCTGGGGGCGCCAGAGTAAAGAGCGCTATTGGGCGATGAGGCAGCGGAAAACAGGTTGTTACCCGTGGAGCCCGGATAGAGGTCAGCGCCATCACCACCGTTGCCGTTTTGTTCAAGCTGCCATAGACCGTCGGCCTGTACCAAAGCAACTTTGTAGTGAGTTAATGCGCAAGCAGCAGGTGGAAAACATTCACCGCTGTTATCTGCCTTGACACTGTCTACATGCCAAATAGCCAATCCACTACCCGGCAAACCGGCATCAAAACCCGTTTGCTGGCGGTTTTCGAGCAGAAAATATTCACTGCCACCCAGAAATTTGTACGCATCATCCGCAGTTGCTGATGAGTCGATCCGCTCTCCCGCAAGGGGCAGGGTGACGACTGTCGGAGCGCTCCAGCCAAGCACATATTTACTCCATGCAGAAAAGTGGGCGGGTGTATCCCCCATCTGTGCTGTCGAGTTCCACGAGCCACCAGCCATCACGCCCCATGCGCCAATACCTGCTGAAGAGGAGTCCGTATCATAGAGATCGGGAAGATCGAGAGCGTGGCCATATTCATGGACAAACACCCCTATCGTCTGCTGACCTCCGTACAACACTTCAGGTTGAACCACATAGCTGTCTATTTTTATGTTGCCACCGGCAGGGCAGAGATCATTGGTCGTGTAGACGCCGTAATTGCTGCTCCCGGAATACTGTGCTGAAGAGAGATTCCAGCGGTGCGACCAGATGTCAGTGGCCGAACCACCAGCCTCTTCGCCCTCCCCTTGGTGGACGATATCAACAACATCAACAAAACAGTCGCCATCCTGATCATAAGGGGCAAAATCAACGGCAACATCAGCGGCCTGCACAGCCTCATAAACTAGATCGCCAGACCATTGGTCACCGCCACTCGCAGTATTTTGACCATAGTAGTCATGCCCATTGCTGGCGGTATACCAACCAAGAACCCCCGCAGGACCGGGGGATACGCTGAAAGTGCCGTAAGAGACCTCCTCGTAGTAATCTTTCATGCTTTGACTGCCCGTTCCGAAAAGAAGGGTGTCGAAATCTGTTGCGGTGTAAGTCGTTACTGTATCGTTGAAGTTAACCAGAATCACTGGGATATTTGCTGTGCCCGTTGGAGGTACAGCATTTTCAGCAATCCCGGCAGATGTGCTTGAGGGCACTATCGCAAGAGAAGAACCAGGCTTTCTACGCCTGAATTTTTCGAGCGCCTGACCCGAGGGCCTGAGGTGTTTGGGCGTGCTGAGTGGCATCCGTTTGCTGCCGACCAGAATAGCCGATGGGGCAAGATTACCGTCCGCAGTGAGCTCAGCGTAACGCCAGCTCTGCGTAACAGCATCCAGCACGATGGAGTAACCGCTGGAGGACTCCCACCCATGCCCCCACTCATCGCCCCACTGGCGCGCCTTGAATGTGCTTCCATCGGGCTGACTCAACTCAACCATTCCAGGAGCGGCCGGGACAGCCAGTGCTGCTTTGCCGAAAAGCAGGCAAAGAGAAAGAAATATAATTTTCAGGCAGGTAACAAATTTGCTCACAAGCACTCCTGAGTGTAAAAAAACAGATTCAAGGCAACGACTACCGCCGAATGGATCTAGCAATTTTTACGCCAAAGAACAATGTTTATTTTAATTAATTAGTTAGAATCAGCTAGACAGATCAGCCATCAGATGAGTGTAAAATTTACAGACATCAAAATTAGACAAAAAGAATATAGATACACCCTAGAAAAACATGGACTCTAACTACATACGGATGGCGTTGTCGCACCTCATTGCCGGTGGCACGACAATCACTCCAGACACATAGACAGCAAAGGGCCGCTTAAAGTAGAATTGGCCGGATTTTTTCGGGCATTGCCAGCATCTCTGTGAAGCCCGAATATACAGTTTTAGTTTTTTCAAGCGGGAGGAGCGTCTCCCGTTTTTCGTATCTGATATTTGGAGAGTGTTTTGCGGCAGCCCGCTTTATTAGCCCTGGAAGATGGTAGCCTCTTTCGCGGCGAGTCCATTGGCGTTGAGGGGACAAGCGTTGGCGAAGTCGTCTTCAATACCTCCATCACCGGTTATCAGGAGATCCTGACCGACCCCTCCTACTGCAGGCAGATCGTCAGCCTGACCTATCCACATATCGGCAATACTGGCACCAACAGCGAAGATGAAGAGTCTGGCGGTGTGGCTGCGGCAGGACTCATCATCCGTGACTTACCGCTGCTTGCCAGCAGTTGGCGCGCCAACGAAACGCTGGATGCGTACCTCAAACGCCACAACGTCGTCGCCATTGCGGGTATCGATACCCGCCGTCTGACTCGTCTGCTACGTGACAAAGGTGCGATGGGCGGCTGTTTAGCAGCAGGCGCTGAGCTAGACAGCGATAACGCACTGGCGCTAGCCCGTGACTTCTGTGGCTTAAAAGGCATGGATCTCGCCAAAGAGGTGACGACTGACGAGCAATACAGATGGCAGGAGGGTAGCTGGGATCTGCACGACGGCTACCCGATAGCAGATACCACTGATGCAGCCTTTCATGTGGTTGCGTATGACTTTGGCGTCAAGCGCAATATTCTGCGCATGTTGGTAGCGCGTGGCTGCCGGGTGACCGTCGTACCCGCACAGACGCCTGCACAGCAGGTACTCGATCTTAACCCCGATGGCGTTTTCCTCTCCAATGGCCCCGGCGATCCTGAGCCATGCAGCTACGCGATCGAGGCGATTCGGACACTGCTCGATGCGGCGCTGCCACTATTCGGCATCTGTCTCGGCCATCAACTGCTGGCCTTAGCCAGCGGTGCGGCAACCGTTAAAATGAAGTTCGGCCACCATGGCGCCAACCACCCGGTGCAGACGCTGAGCGATGGTCGCGTCATCATTACCAGTCAGAACCATGGCTTTGCCGTGGATGAGAGCAGCTTGCCAAGCACGCTGCGTGCGACCCATCGTTCACTGTTTGACCAGTCGCTGCAAGGCATTCACCATTGTGAAAAACCGGCATTTGGTTTTCAGGGGCATCCGGAAGCGAGCCCTGGCCCCAACGATGCAGCGCCGCTGTTCGACCACTTCATCGACTTGATGAAAACACGTCAGTGACACGCGCCCCTTTTGCACCATCCGCTGTTATTTTTCACCTGATTTTAGATTGCCATGCCAAAACGTACTGATATCGAAAGCATCCTGATCATCGGCGCCGGCCCTATCATTATTGGCCAGGCGTGTGAGTTCGACTACTCCGGCGCACAAGCCTGCAAGGCGCTGCGCGAAGAGGGCTACCGCATCATTTTGGTGAACTCCAACCCGGCCACCATCATGACGGACCCGGAGATGGCGGATGCCACCTACATTGAGCCTGTGCGTTGGCAAGCGGTCGAGGAGATCATCAAAAAAGAGCATCCCGATGCCATACTGCCCACCATGGGTGGTCAGACGGCGCTCAACTGCGCGCTCGATCTGGCCCATCACGGCATACTCGAAAAATATGGCGTAGAGATGATCGGCGCCACCCCTGACGCCATCGACATGGCCGAAGACCGCGAGCGTTTTCGTCATGCGATGACCGAGATCGGCCTGGCCACACCCAAAGCCGGTATCGCACGCAGCCTCGAAGAGGCGTTTGAAGTACAGACGCAGGTTGGCTTTCCGACCATCATCCGCCCCTCGTTCACGCTTGGTGGCAGCGGCGGTGGCATCGCCTACAACAGAGACGACTTCGAAGAGATCTGCAAGCGCGGCCTTGACCTGTCGCCCACTAACGAACTGCTCATTGAGGAGTCGGTACTGGGCTGGAAAGAGTTTGAGATGGAGGTGGTACGCGACAGCAAAGACAACTGCATCATCGTCTGCTCCATCGAAAATTTCGACCCGATGGGTGTGCACACCGGCGACTCGATCACCGTAGCACCTGCGCAGACGCTCACTGACAAAGAGTATCAACTGCTGCGTAACGCCTCTTTAGCGGTGCTGCGCAAAATCGGTGTTGATACTGGCGGTTCGAACGTGCAGTTTGCCGTGAACCCTGACAACGGCGAGATCAGTGTCATCGAGATGAACCCGCGTGTTTCACGCTCCTCGGCACTAGCCTCCAAAGCAACCGGCTTCCCTATCGCCAAAGTGGCCGCCAAGCTGGCGGTGGGTTATACCCTCGATGAACTCTCTAACGAGATCACCGGTGGCGCAACACCCGCCTCGTTTGAGCCCACCATCGATTACGTCGTCACCAAGGTTCCGCGCTTTACCTTTGAAAAATTCCCGACTGCCGAACCACGCCTGACCACCCAGATGAAGTCGGTCGGCGAAGTGATGGCGATGGGACGAACATTTCAGGAGTCGCTGCAAAAAGCGCTGCGTGGCACCGAAACAGGTATGGACGGGCTTAATGAAAAGCTCATTGGTGTTTGCGACGATGAGGCCAAAAACACCTTCCGCCACGAGCTGGCGCTGCCCGGCGCACACCGCCTTTGGTACGTTGCCGACGCGTTCCGCTACGGTCTCTCTATCGATGAAATCCATAAACTCTGTCATATCGACCCATGGTTTTTGGTACAGATCGAAGACCTGGTGAAGAGTGAGCAAGCGTTGCAGGGAGAAGATCTTACCTCTCTGAATAAACCGCAGCTTTTCGCACTCAAACGCAAAGGTTTCTCTGATCGGCGTTTGGCCAAACTGTTGTCGGTCAATGAGTGTGACGTACGTAGTCGCCGCCATGAGCTGGGGATTCGTCCTGTCTTCAAGCGAGTGGACTCCTGCGCTGCGGAGTTTGCCGCAACAACCGCGTACATGTACTCGACCTACGAAGAGCAGTGCGAAGCAGAGCCTAGCCAGCGTGACAAAATCATGGTGCTCGGTGGCGGCCCCAACCGCATCGGCCAGGGCATCGAGTTCGACTACTGCTGCGTGCATGCAGCGCTCGCCATGCGCGAAGATGGTTACGAGACCATTATGGTCAACTGCAACCCAGAGACCGTCTCTACAGATTACGACACCTCCGACCGCCTCTATTTTGAGTCATTGACGCTTGAAGATGTGCTGGAAATTGTTGATCTTGAACAACCGAAAGGGGTCATCGTGCAGTTTGGCGGGCAGACACCGCTGAAACTGGCGCGTGACCTTGAAGCCGCGGGTGTGCCGATTATTGGTACATCACCGGATGCTATTGATCTAGCTGAAGACCGTGATCGTTTTCAGGCGTTGATCGAGCGACTGAAGCTGCTTCAACCACCCAATCGAACCGCAAGCAACGCAGACCAAGCGGTGGAGCGCTCCCGCGAAGTGGGCTTTCCACTGGTGGTGCGACCATCCTATGTGCTCGGTGGCCGCGCCATGGAGATTGTCTACAATGAAGATGAACTGCGCACTTACATGACGGCAGCGGTACGCGTATCCAACGAATCGCCCGTACTGCTTGATCGTTTTCTCGACGATGCCATTGAAGTGGATGTGGATGTGGTATGCGATGGCAAGGATGTGTTGATCGGCGGCATTATGGAGCACATCGAGCAGGCTGGCGTGCACTCCGGCGACTCCGCCTGCTCATTGCCACCTTTCAGTCTGTCCGCCAAAATTCAGGACGAGATGCGCCGCCAATCGCGGGAGATGGCGCTGGCACTGGGCGTTATTGGCCTGATGAATGTGCAGTTCGCCATTAAAGGTGACAAAATTTATGTGCTTGAGGTGAATCCACGGGCTTCACGTACGGTTCCGTTTGTTGCCAAAGCGACCGGAAAATCGCTGGCAAAAATCGCAACTCGCTGCATGGCAGGCCAGAGTCTTGCGTCTCAGGGCGAACTGAAAGAGATCGTGCCATGCTACTACTCGGTGAAAGAGGCCGTATTTCCGTTCAGTAAATTCTCCGGCGTCGATCCCGTGCTGGGGCCAGAGATGAAGTCCACCGGCGAAGTGATGGGTGTCGGTGCTGACTTTGCGCAAGCGTTCGCCAAATCACAGCTCGGCGCAGGAGTTGAGTTGCCGACGGGAGGGCGGGCTTTTGTTAGTGTCCGTGACAAAGACAAGGGGCACATCGTCCCCATCGCTGAAGAGCTGATCGAGCTCGGTTTTGATATTGTGGCAACCCGGGGCACAGAAAAGGTGTTGAAAGAGGCAGGCGTTCCGTGTCATTTTGTGCCGAAAGTAGGTGAAGGCAGACCCAATATTGCAGATATTATCAAGAACGATGAGATCTCTTTTATTGTCAACACCACCGAGGGCAAGCAGGCTCACAAAGATTCTGCCACGATTCGCCGCAACGCGCTGCACCATAAGGTCAGCTACACAACAACGCTGGCGGGTGCCCGGGCAACCTGTTTGGCATTAAAGCAGTCTGTCGCAGGCGAGGTGACCTCCTTGCAAGACCTTTATTAGCCCACCAACGACAAAGATAAAAAGACAACAAGAGCAACTCGGCACAGCTGCTGAGGAAGTGAAGGATATTGAGATGATGAACAAGGTACCCATTACCGTTGGCGGTGCAGAGAAGCTGCGCGACGAACTCAGACAACTGACCACCGAAGCACGACCGAAAGTCATTCAGGCAATCGCAGAGGCGCGTGCCCACGGAGACTTGAAAGAGAATGCCGAATATCATGCTGCGAAAGAGCAGCAGAGTTTCATTGAGGGGCGTATTGCCGAGATCAACGGCAAGCTGGGCAACGCGCAGATTATCGATGTCACGACGCTCAATGCGGGTGGCAAGGTGGTCTTTGGCGCGACGGTTCAGATAGTAAACGAAGAGAACGGTGCGGAGTCTACCTATCGCATCGTTGGCGACGACGAGGCGGACATTAAACAGGGCATGATCTCTATCAGCTCGCCAATTGCCCGCGCGTTGATTGGCAAAGAGGCGGATGACGTTGTCTCTGTTAACACGCCGGGCGGAGTCGTTGAGTACGAAATCGTCTCCGTGACCTATATCTGAGGACTGCCCGAGCCTATTTTGGAAGCTGAATTTTCGGCTTATCCGGGCTCTTTTTGTAGAGCAAAATGGTATGCCCGACATGCTGAACAAGTGTACTGCCACTCTGCTCGGTTAGCTCGCCAATCATCTTTTGGCGGGCATCCCGATCAGCCGCGTTAACGCGTACTTTGATCAGTTCGTGCTGGGCTAGCGCAACCCCCAGTTCGTCGAAGAGGGCCGTGGTCAGGCCCGATTTTCCGGTCATAACCACCGGCTTGAGATGATGGCCGAGGCCACGCAAGTGCTGTTTTTGTGAGTTACCGAGCTTCATACTATTTCATACCACTTACGGCTCAATCGAGCCATTTCAACGAATTATGATGATGAGTCGCCTGTTAAAACGCTTTGCCGCATCAAAGATAGCGGCTACAAACGATTGCGCTACCTCGAAAAAAATGGGTGGCGAAAGCGGCGAGAGTATAGCACGGCGTGAATGCGGCTTCAGCGTGGCACCAAGCCCGTTAAATCCAGTGAAATTTGAGCTGGCGCTGATTGTCGTTGTCGGCGGACTATTGTGGTTACTACAGGACACCATCACCGGCAACGCCTTCTCTCAACTCCTGCTGCTACTGGGTTACGGGGTCTGTGCATCCGCTTGGCTAACATGGCGAGTGCGCCGAATCGTCGCTGAAACTGCGCAAGCGGCGAATATGGGTCCTCCATCAGAGTGCGAAACAGAATGTCGCGATGAAAAGTAAAAGCAGTCGCCGCTGGTTGGACGAGCACTTTTCAGACAGCTACGTTAAAAAAGCGAAGCAGGAAGGCCATCGCTCTCGAGCAGCGTACAAGCTGCTTGAGATCAACCACAAAGACCGTATTTTACGTACAGGCATGGCGGTGGTCGATCTCGGCGCAGCCCCCGGCGGCTGGTCTCAGGTGGCGGCCAACATCGTCGGGGACCAGGGCAAGGTGATCGCCTCAGACATTTTGCCCATGGACACTCTGCCCGGCGTCGACTTTGTTCAGGGTGATTTCAGGGACGAGGCAACACTCAGCGCGATACTGACCGCGCTGGACGACCACCCGGCTGGGCTTGTAATTTCTGACATGGCCCCCAACATTACCGGGACACGCTCTGTGGATCAGCCACGGATGATTTATCTGGCAGAGCTGGCCCTGGAGCTGGCTCGTGATATATTGTCCGTTAAAGGCGACTTTCTGATCAAAGTATTCCAGGGCGAAGGATTTGATCAATACCTCAAAGAGCTGCGCAGCTCTTTTGATCGGGTACTGACACGAAAGCCCGACTCATCACGACCGCGCTCGCGAGAGCTTTATCTTTTGGCTCGTGGTTACAAGCGGGTACAATAAGCGAACAGATTCAATGCGCTTCAACATTGCAACAGTGCGATATAAGGGGAATAACCTTGAGTGATATGGTGAAAAATCTCATTTTGTGGATTGTCATAGCGATGGTGCTGATGGCGATCTTTAACAATTTCAGCTCCCCTCCTTCTACAGCCAAGACGCTCTCCTATTCCGACTTTATCGGGCAGGTTGATCAAGGCCAAATCAAAAAAGTGATGATTGAAGGGCGCACCGTTCACGGTGTAACTCAAGGCGACGAGCCATTCACCACCTATAGTCCAGGAGATCCGGGTCTCGTTGGCGATCTACTCAACAGTGGCGTCGAGATCGTCGCTCAACCTGAAGAGCGTCAGGGCATGTTGACGCAAGTGTTTATCTCCTGGTTCCCGATGTTGTTGTTAATCGCCGTGTGGATCTTTTTCATGCGACAGATGCAAGGTGGTGGTGCCGGCGGTCGCGGTGCGATGTCCTTTGGCAAGAGCAAGGCGCGGATGCTTAGTGAAGATCAGGTCAAAGTAACCTTTAACGATGTTGCGGGTGTAGAAGAGGCCAAAGAAGAGGTTGGCGAGCTGGTTGAGTTCCTCCGTGAGCCCGCCAAATTTCAGAAGTTGGGTGGCAAAATTCCCCGTGGTGTGCTGATGGTCGGCTCGCCAGGTACAGGCAAAACATTGCTGGCCAAGGCTATTGCCGGTGAAGCCAAGGTACCGTTTTTCACGATCTCCGGCTCTGACTTCGTTGAGATGTTCGTCGGCGTCGGCGCGGCTCGTGTGCGCGATATGTTCGAGCAAGCCAAAAAAACAGCGCCCTGCATCATTTTCATCGATGAAATTGATGCAGTAGGCCGTCATCGTGGCGCTGGTTTGGGTGGTGGTCACGATGAACGCGAGCAGACATTGAATCAGCTGCTGGTCGAGATGGACGGCTTTGAAGGCAATGACGGTGTGATCGTCATCGCAGCGACCAACAGACCCGACGTGCTTGATCCCGCACTACTACGCCCTGGCCGTTTTGATCGTCAAGTTGTCGTACCACTGCCTGATATTCGCGGTCGCGAGCAAATTCTCAGTGTACACATGCGCAAAGTGCCGATGGGTGACGATGTCAAACCATCGGTTATCGCTCGCGGAACTCCCGGCTTTTCCGGAGCTGACCTTGCAAACCTGGTCAATGAAGCGGCGCTGTTCGCCGCACGCTCAAACAACCGCACAGTGGGTATGAACGAGTTTGAAAAAGCCAAAGACAAGATCATGATGGGTGCTGAGCGACGCTCAATGGTCATGAGCGAGGATGAGAAAAAGCTAACGGCTTACCATGAAGCCGGGCACGCTATTGTCGGCCGCCTAGTACCTGCGCACGACCCTGTACATAAAGTGACCATTATCCCGCGCGGCCGCGCCTTGGGCGTAACCATGTTTCTGCCTGAAGAGGATCGTCACAGCTACAGCAAACAGCGCCTGGAAAGCCAGATCTCCAGCATGTTCGGAGGACGCGTTGCCGAAGAGCTGGTTTTTGGTAGCGAAGCGGTAACCACTGGCGCCAGCAATGATATTCAACGTGCAACAGAGATCGCCCGCAGCATGGTGACCAAGTGGGGCTTCTCCGACGTGCTTGGCCCCCTGACCTACAATGAAGAAGAGGGTGAGGTCTTTCTGGGGCACTCCGTGAGCCAACACAAGATGGTTGCAGATGAGACGATCCACACCATCGACAAAGAGGTGCGTAAATTTGCCGATCGCAACTATGCCCGCGCTGAAAAACTACTGAAAGAGAACGAAGACAAACTGCACAAAATGGCGGACGCACTTCTCAAGTTCGAAACCATCGACTCATTGCAGATTGACGACATTATGTCAGGCAAAGAGCCGCGCGAACCAAAGGATTGGAATAAAGATTCATCGGGTCCGACGTCGGGAACATCATCCAGCTCTGACTCGGATGCCACCGACAAATCAGTAGAGAAAAAAAAAGGGCCAGGGAATAAAGAGAAGATTGGCGACCCCGCCGGCGAACATTGATGCTAAGGACAAGGTAACTGACTACCTGCTGCAACAAGCTATCCTCCATTTACGGGGATAACTATCGCCCTGGGCCGTTGCTCGACTGCGCAGGGCGACCACTTGACCTAACCCAACCCAGGGTCATGGGCATACTGAACACGACCCCCGACTCGTTTTCTGACGGGGGCTCTTTTTTCTCTGCTGATGCTTCTTCAAGTGTTCTTTGTAAAAAAGCACTTGCCCGTGTTGAACAGATGGTTAATGAGGGCGCGTCAATCATTGATATCGGCGGCGAATCGACACGCCCAGGCGCAACAGCCGTCTCTATTGATGAGGAGCTGGACCGCGTTATTCCGCCCATCGAAGCGATACATCGTGAATTCTCTGTTCCCATCTCCATCGACACCAGCAAACCTGAAGTGATGACGGCGGCGGTAGCTGCTGGCGCGGGCATGATTAATGATGTCTATGGCCTGCGCCAACCCGGCGCACTGCATGCAGCGGCCGACGCAAAGGTTCCTGTCTGCCTGATGCACATGCGCGGCGAGCCTCGAAAAATGCAGCAGGCTCCCCACTATGCTGACGTAGTTGCTGAGGTAACTGAGTTCCTCAGTGAGCGTATCAACGCCTGCTTGGCAGCAGGTATCGAGCGCGCCCGCATCGTTGCCGACCCTGGCTTTGGCTTTGGCAAAACACTGCGGCACAATCTTCAGTTGCTGCGCCAGCTGCGTACATTGCACCGTTTGCAGGTACCCATTCTAGTTGGGTTATCGCGCAAATCGATGCTTGGCGCGATTATTAACGAGCCCGTTGAGCGGCGCCTGTACGGCAGTATCGCCTGTGCTGTTTTAGCAGTGAACCAAGGAGCCTCTATTATCCGTGTTCATGATGTTAAAGCGACAGCTGACGCACTAGCGGTATGCGCTGCGGTGTTTAGCACCCCCAACGACCACAATGAGGAGCGACAATGAAACAGCGTTATTTCGGAACTGATGGTATTCGTGGCAGAGTGGGTGAGTACCCCATTACCGCCGAGTTCGTACTGCGCCTCGGCTGGGCGGTTGGCCGGGTGTTAGCGCGTGATAGCGGCAGCAAGGTATTGATCGGAAAAGATACCCGCACCTCTGGTTACATGTTCGAATCAGCATTGGAAGCGGGCTTATCTGCTGCAGGTGTGGATATTTTGATACTCGGCCCCATGCCCACTCCCGCTGTCGCTTACCTAACACGCACCTTTCGAGCCCAAGCCGGCATTGTCATCAGCGCCTCACACAACCCCTACTTCGACAACGGCATCAAATTTTTCTCTGCAGAAGGCACCAAACTGCCCGACCCCGTTGAACTGGCTATTGAAGGTGAACTCGATGGTGCCATGACAACGGTAGATTCATCCCTGCTCGGCAAAGCAGAGCGTGTTGATGCCACGGGCCGCTACATTGAGTTCTGCAAAAGCACTATTCCAGCAAGCATGAATTTCAACGGAATGAAAGTGGTGCTCGATTGCGCCAACGGCGCCACCTACCACGTGGGTCCCAGCGTGCTTGAAGAGCTGGGTGCAGACATTATATCTCTTGGGGTGACTCCCAACGGTTTGAACATCAACGAAGAGTGTGGCTCCACTGATCCCAAAACATTGCAAGCAGCTGTGTTGGAGCATAATGCCGATGTCGGCATTGCGTTCGACGGGGATGGCGACCGCCTCATCATGGTCGACAACAAGGGCGAAGTGGTCGACGGCGACGAGCTGCTGTTTATCATCGCCCAATCGCGCCATGAATATGGTGCTTTGGAGGGCGCGGTTGTCGGCACATTGATGAGCAACCTGGGGCTGGAACACGCACTGCGTGAACGCAGCATCGAATTTGTCCGCGCCGCTGTCGGTGACCGTTATGTGATGGAGATGCTCAAGCGCCACGGCGGCGTACTGGGCGGTGAATCATCCGGCCATATTATCTGCCTGGACCGAACGACAACGGGCGATGCCATCATCTCAGCATTGCAGGTATTAGCAGAGATGCAAAAGTCTGATCACACATTGAACGAACTGAAGTCGGGCATGAACAAATACCCGCAATGCCTGGTTAACGTAAAGATGGCAAGCAAGTTTGACTGCAGCACCTCATCACGCGTGTGCGACGCGCAGCGCGCTGTGGAGGCGACGCTTGCTGATAAGGGCCGAGTGCTACTGCGCGCCTCGGGTACCGAGCCCGTGGTTCGGGTGATGGTCGAAGGCGTCGATGCACAACAGGTTAGAGTACTGGCAAACCAGCTGGCTGACGAAGTGCAGCAAGCCGCCGCCCAAGCCTGATTTACCTTTTTACGACAATCCCCCGCCGATACCACAACGAACTACGGCGTCTCAATCACCGAGGAGTCGGTGATCGTCAGTGTGGTGCCATTCGTCGCCATAAACGTGGCAATCTGTGTCTGCATCTCTGTCGTAACTGCCGCAGAAGCTGCATCGGGATTACCCTGCGCATCGTCAGGCGAGAGTGGCGATGCGTGATGCCCCGCACTAAAACGCACCCAGGCTTGAAGATTAGTCGCGCTGGTGCTGGTATCGACGATACTCATACCCGCCAGGATTGCGAGTGGATCGGTCCCCGCTGTCGGTGAGGGTACGGTACCGCTAATATTCAATACGTTATTAGGAATAACCTGGTCAGGCAATGCACCGCTACCGCCAACAACCTCGATCAGATGCAGACCGCGATTAGCCCCCATCGCCGCTGCGTAGTTGATGGGGTCAGCAGAGTCCAGAGCCATCTGTGCTGATGCCAAAAACGACTCATACTCGGCGCTGCCCTTGGTGATGCCATTAGCACCCAAACCTGCGGCGATAACCGGACCAAAGCGCGCGGAGCCGTCAAGCACTTTGGCAATACCACCGCCGGGCATGGCCAGTGTTGCAGCACCGACGGAGGGCTCCAGAGCCAGAAACACGCCGCCAACAATGGCGCCCAACGAGTGGGCGACAAAACGGATATTGGCGGTATCGAAGTCGGCACCACCACCGTCGTAGTCCATCGTCTCCAACGCCTTGGTCAGTGACATCAAATCAGCCACCGCTTGACGTACATTGTCACGGTTGGTGAGCAAGCTGCTGAGATTGATGAAGTGAGCTCCGGAGGCGTCAATAATCCCATCCGCCCCTGGCGCACCCGTAGCATTATCAAGAAAATCAACATTGAAAGTGCGTTCTGCAGCGGCATTATAGAACGCCTCGGTACCATTGGTTTCATTGCCAGTGAGGCCATGCAGTGGCAAATCGATGGCGACCACAGCAAAACCAGCCTGGGCGAGGCTATCTGCAAGAGCCAGCAGTGAGGTGCGATTATCGGTGATACCATGCTGATAGATAACGGTGGGCCACGGCGCACTACCCACTTTTGGGATAGAGACAAGCAGTGGCACCGTCTGTGTTGAAGTCGCTACCGGCGTAGTATTAAAGCGGGTCAGGTGGCTACCACCCGCACCCTGCCAAAAACCGGTGAGTAGTGCGGTGGGATTGGTTTCGCTGGGTGCTGACAGATAGTAAGGCAAGTCGATAGTGCCCGCATAGATGTCAGTGCCTCCCATCGGTGAGTCACTACCGGTGTCGACCAGCACCGACGCTGGTGCTGCACCCGCCTGAATATCATCACGCAGATCGCTGAGCACATCAGCAATTGATTGAGTAGTAAAACTCCAACTTAAAATGATATCGCCTCGCTCCAAACCACCAGAAAATGTAGTCACCGCTATTTCGGCAGCATTGGTCAGCTGGCGTAGCGGCTCCAAAGCAAGCGCCCGCTCGTCCGATAGCGCGCTGAATTGGCTAACACCGCTGCCATCGACCAACGGCGAGATGCTTTTGGCCAAACCGTAGGTCAGATCTGCAGTCATAGCCTGGCCATCGAGGTTGGTGATGCCATTGGTGAGCACAACCAGATACCCTGTATCGGGCTTAAGTGGCCGCAGTGGTGTAATCACCAAAGTGGTTCGACTGGTGTCAAGACTTGAAAGGCTAACAACATAATCAACACCAAAAACAAGCTCGGCATTAACACCAGTCACCGCGCCGCCGGGAATTACACTTTTCGTAACCTCATAAAGACGCACACTATCGCCGCCAATGAGTGAGTCTGAATCCACCGCTTCAGCAAACGTTGCCGTCATGGCGCCAATGGTTGAAAAGCCATCGAGTCCGTTGAGTGCAGCGATAACTGCGGCTTGTCCGGCGCTCGCGTCAGGAGCTGTGGGAATATTAAGGGTGCCGTCCGCACTGAAGCCACCGGGCGCTTCGGCATCGACAAACAGCAAGTCGTTAGGGAACGGCAAGATACCGTTACTGGGGTCAAAACGCGCTGCAGAGGCGCTAGTATTGATATTATCTTTTGTGGGTGTATCGGTTTTATCTTTGCAACCAAACAGCAGCACCGCGGCAATCAACAGTATGAAAAGTGGGGTCAGACGCATGATTCAGTTCTCCGTTCTATGTGCGGTGCGGCTTAAAATTTCATGTTTAGCTGGGTGCTGAAAATATCCACCGATGATTCATACTTCCCCTTCAGCGTGTGATTAATGGTACTCACACCACTTTCATAGGTGTGGTTGATTTTTGTATCGTTCAGGAACAGATGGGAGTAACCCACGTCAACACTGAGCGCTTCGTTGATTTTATAGCCGAACCCGACCGATACCCAGCGACGATCATTACCAGGAATACGCGGCGTGCGATGGGTTCTATCGGGGATTGAGGTTTCATCAAGGGCGACACCACCACGCAGCATCAGCGTCTCACTGTATTGATAGTTGAAACCTAACGAGTAGCGGTCGCTATCGTTCCACTTTTCCGTGGTAACGGAGTCGGGCTGTACCGAGTCGTAATCGATACGCAGCTCATCGAAACGGCGCCAGCGCGTCAATGTCCAGTCAAACATGACGGCCAGTTTTTCACTGTATTCGTGATAAAGGCTAAAAGAGAAGCTCTCTGGAAGATCCGCGTTTGAACTCAGATCAGTATCGATGAAATTACCACTGCCGGTGAGAAAGGCGAGATTGCCCGGTACGGTGAAGTCGGCATCGCCTTCCAGTGTATGCGCGACCCGCGAGCGGTAGGCAATACCAGCCCGTGAGCGAGGCGTGATGTCGTAGAGCAGACCAAAATTGTAGCCCCACGACAGACTATCCGCCTGCAGATCGGCAAAGCCATCATTACCCTGCGGGGAAGCGCCAAGGCTTGCGCAGGTACCAGCGGGGATAGTGCTACCCTCTAAATCTTCGCAGATACTTCCAAAATCCACAACATTGGTCAATGTCACATCGACATATTGAGCGCTCAACCCGAAGCCCAGTGACAACTTTTCATCAACCTGGTAAGCGAAACTGGGGTTGATGTTGATACTTTCGATCTGTGACTTAACCGCGTGATAGCGGCCAACCCAGTCATCTTCGTAGTCGGTTTTGAGGCCAAAAGGTACGTTGACGCCAAGCCCAAAAGTCCATCTATCCTCCATCGGCACGACGTAATAGAAGTTAGGCACAAGCGCATCCGCCTGAATGTTCTCATTGCTGCCGCTCAGTAGCGCGCCACCCGCAGCCGTGGAGCCTTGGTCGACATACTGGGCGCGAGTGCGAATAAGGTGCAGCGCACCACTGATTTGGCGCTGCTTGAGGTGAGTCATACCCGCCGGATTGAAGTAGACCGTGGATGCATCAGAAGCAGTCGCAGAAGCACCGGCAAAGGCGTTGCCCATACCACTGGCGCTGTTTTCGGTAAGAGCAAAACCAGCAGCAGATGCCTGCCCGCTGCTGAGGCTGCCAACAATGGCGGTAGTAACTGCAATAGTAACGGCGATAGCCGAAGGGTGAATGATTCTGCTCACGGCTCTACTCCCTCCCCAGGAAAATATAACTGCACTGATCATTGTTTTGTTTTCCGCTCATCATAACGCGTCGGCAGATTAATTCCAGCAATCATGATAAGTGAATGGACTCCCCAACATGAAAAAACAGCACGATAGAAGCGACGCCAAGCTTTTTTATTACGCGCCGCTGGTCTTTTTAGGAGGGAGAGAACGGGGCCGGCCTTGCTCATCAACAGCGACATAAATCACCGTTGCTTCAGTGACTTTAATGCATTCGATAACAGCACCACGAATACGCTGCGCATAAACTTCAACGAAGATATGCATAGAGCTGCGGCCCTCTTTGATGATGTCAGCATAGCAGGCAATGAGATCACCGACGAAGACCGGTTTTTTGAACTCAAAGGAGTGCACCGCGCGCGTGACAATACGCCCACCCGCACGGATCTCGGCGGGAATGCTGCCGCAGATGTCGACCTGAGACATAATCCAGCCGCCGAATATACTACCCCCCTTGTTGGCAACCTGAGGTGTAGCGGGAAGTCGTATGAGCGGTGTCCGACCCTGCGGCAATCCGACTTCAGTCGCAGCCACACCATCCCCGCCCGACTCCGCTTCAGTCATACCGAGTGGCCGCTGTACATCGTATCGATGGCGGCACTGTACTGCTCCATCACTTTATTGCGCTTTACTTTCAAAGTTGGGGTGAGCAGACCGTTCTCCACCGTCCACGGCTCCAGACAGAGCGTGACATTGCGTATCTGCGCGTAACCAGGGAAATTATGTAGGCACTTGCCAATACGTGATACCGCAGCATCCAGCGCCTTTTTATCACGCAGTGATGCGGGATCATCTGCATCAAGGCCAAGCGTTGCGGCAAGCATTTGCCACTGCTCAGGGTTGACCACCAGCAGCGCGCTCAGATAGGGTCGCGCTTCGCCAATCACTACCGCCTGTTCAAACAGGCTATCCAACGTGATCGCCGTATCCATATCAGCGGGCGGCACCTTTTCACCATTAGCGAGCACGATGATCTCTTTCAAACGACCGGTGATGTAGATATGTCCATCGTCCGCGTCGATGCGTGCTTTGTCACCCGAGCGCAGCCAGCCATCTCCGGTAAACGAAGCTTGCGTTGCTTCGTCGTTATTCCAGTAACCCATCATCACGCAATCGCTGCGCGTCTGCAGCTCATCGTTTGCGCCAATGCGCACTTCAACACCCGGCAGCGGCGTACCAATGCTTGACGGAATATTGTCATCCGGCCGATTAACCGAAACCACCGGGCTCGCTTCAGTCAGGCCATAGCCCTGAATCAGCGGTGTGCCGAGCGCGATAAACAGGCGCCCAACATCAGGCGACAGCGCCGCGCCACCACAGATAGCGACACGCAAGCGACCACCGAGTTTTTCCAGCACCTTGCTGGCAACAACTTTATTGAGCAGTGGCCATAGCAACAAGCTGGCAGACCAAGGGCCGCGTTTCTGCTCATACTCAAAGCGACTCCAACCCACCGTTTGAGTCATCGCAAACAGCTTTTGCGCCACAGCTGATTTCTCTTTCAGACCCGCCTGTATCTTGCCGTAAACCTTTTCATAAATACGTGGCACCGAAACCATCGCCGTGGGTCGTACGCTGAGCAGATCTTCGCCGAGCTGCGGTATAGAGCGCGCATAGGCGACCTGCGCACCGAGCATCATCGGCAACAGATAACCAATGGTGCGCTCCAGGGTGTGGGTCAGCGGTAGAAACGACAGAAAAATATCACGGCTGTTAACATTGGCACACTGCAATCCCGCCCATGCGTTGGCGAGCACATTTTTATGGCTGAGCATCACCCCTTTGGGTCGACCGGTGGTGCCCGAGGTGTAGACAATGGTGGCAAGCTGCTGCGGGTCTGCAGCATAGCTCTGCAACTCACTTCTTTCCCCACTATCACTACCGCCCCCTGCACCGGATAGCCACTGAGCGAGTGTTGTGACGGCACCATCGGCATGACCATCAGCGCCATCGCCATCACTCGCTGCCAGGCAAACAACCCGCTGCACACCCGAAATTTTCTCTTCACTACTGGCCAGCGCCTGCCACTGAACCGTGTCGGCAAGCAGTAGCAGTTTGCTCTCGGTCTGATTGATAATATAGGCAACGTTGTCGGGACGATCCTCAACATAGAGCGGCACGGTGACCAAACCAAGGCCCGTAGCAGCCTGATCGAAGAGCACCCATTCACGGCTGTTTTTCAGCATTAGCGCGACCCGGTCACCGGGTTGTAAATCCTCTGCGCTCAACGCTACCTGCCAACGCGCAACCTCATCGGCCATCTCTTGCCAGGTTGATGTCTGCCATGCCTGATCACTTGCGCTGTACTCCCGGTACGCCACTTTGTCAGGTGTACGCGTCAGCCGCTCGCGAAACAGCGCGGCAATCGTCGGTGCAATATCGGGGGATATTGTGCTCATTTCCATAACCACCTCCCTATTAGTTAGCCTCTGTTGGCACTAGATTTAACCCAATTGCCGACAGGTTACAAGAAATTGTTGATTGAGAAACCACCCGCTTGCGCACAGCTACTGACACCATGCTGTCAGTAGCCCCTTGCTACGCTACAATCTCGACAACAACCCTTCGCTTCATTTTAAAAATAGAGGAGAAACACATGTTAGACGTAGCAAAACAGGCCGGGCGTTTTAGCTGGAACGAGCTGCTGACCAGTGATGTGGCAGCGGCGAAACAGTTTTACAGCGAGCTGTTTGGTTGGCAGATGGAGGATATGGCCTGTGGCGGCATGGACTACACAACGCTGAAAATCAACGGTGATGAAATTGGCGGCATCATGAAAACGCCGAAAGAGGCCGGTGCAATGCCACCAACATGGGGTGGTTATGTCACCGTCGATGATGTCGATGCCAGCGTTGAAAAAGTCAAAACACTCGGCGGCAAAGTGTGCCTGCCACCCCAAGACATTCCGGATGTAGGTCGATTTTGTGTGATACAGGATCCGCAAGGCGCCATGCTGTCACTGATCGCCTACGACATAAAAGAGAAAGGGTAAGCGTCATGGCGCACGCATACTTCAGCCAAGCAACCTTTGATTTCCTCGATACGTTGGCAGCCAATAACCAACGTGAATGGTTTCATGAACATAAGGCAGACTACGAAGCGTGCGTGCGCACACCAGCGCTCAACTTGATCGCAGATGTGGCAGAGGTGCTGCCACATCTCTCTCCCAACTTTCTGGCGATCCCGAAAAAAGTAGGCGGATCATTGATGCGTGTCTACCGTGACACGCGCTTTGGTAAAGACAAGACCCCCTATAAAACCAACATCGGCATTCAATTTCGCCACAGCATGGGCAAAGATGTCCACGCGCCGGGCTACTACCTGCACATCTCCACGAGCGAGTGCTTTCTCGGCGCCGGAATCTGGCGCCCCGATGGCCCGTCACTGGGCAAAATTCGCGATACAATCATCGAAAAAGAGCGCCACTGGATAACAGCGCGCGATCACCAACCGTTTCAGAAACACTACCAAATCAGTGGTGAATCGCTCAAGACTGCACCGCGCGGTTATGCCAAAGATCACCCGCTGATTGAAGATCTGCGCCGCAAAGATTTTATCGCCATCCACCACTTTGATCCGAACCTTGTCTGCGCAAAAAATCTGAAAACAGAGATGATGAAACGCTTTGCCGACGCAACACCCTATATGCGTTTTTTATGTCAAGCGCTGGCGCTGCGATTTGATTGATGGCTCAGCAGGCGGATTAATGTAGTGCGTCGCGCTGACCGGCTGTTCCAGATTATTCAGCTACTACGCTGCGATCGCGTCGTCACCGCGCGACAAATTGCCGAAGCACTGGAGGTCTCGGAGCGCACCATCTACCGCGACATGCAAGATCTGTCGTTGTCCGGTGTACCAATCTCAAGCGAGGCTGGTAGCGGCTACCGTCTACTGCCCGGTTTCCACCTGCCACCACTGATGTTTAGCGCAGAGGAGCTCTCTGCGCTGCTGATTGGCGCGCGCATGGTGCAAGCATGGACAGATAAAGCGCTGGCCAGCGCCGCCACCCAGGCGCTGATCAAAATCGAATCCGCAGTGCCAGAGCATCTGCGTGCCGAGCTGGCGCGCGAAGATATTCTGGTACCCGACTTCGGCATCGACAAACAGGTATCCAAGCGCCTGGCGCTACTGCGCATTGCGATTAAACAGCGTCAAAAAATCCACTTCGACTACCACCGCGAAGACGGCACACCATCTACGCGCACTGTTCATCCTCTCGGCCTCTTCTATTGGGGAAAGGTGTGGACACTGGTCGCATGGTGCGAGCTGCGTGATGAGTTCCGCCACTTCAGACTCGACCGAATGGCACACCTCAGCCTCCTCGAGACACTGTTTCAATCCCCGCCCGGCAAAACACTACAAGACTACCTGCGCACCGTTTGCGATGAGTAAAGCGGCCACAGCTAACCACCTGTAAAGAGTTCCCAAGAGCGGCCGATGCATAGAGTGCCCGCTCGACTACACCGTGCAGGGCATCGTTTTCCGCGCGCCCCCGGTCTCACTGTGAATATGAGTATGAGTGCGTGTGGCTATGCTATCTGGCTGTCCAGCAGGGCCGCCAACCCACCGCAGTGAGAGCAAGTGGTGCCGGGAGGTACTGATGAGGAATTTAACAATCGGTTCACGTTTAAGGCTCGGTTTTTTAGTGATGATTGTCTTGATCATCGCCGTTGGCGTATTGGGCACCAACCGCGTCAACGAGACGGCCGGGCTCACGCAAAAGCTCTATAAACACCCCTTTGCGGTGAGCACTGCGATGCTGCAGATCAACGCTGACATCACCAAAATGCACCGCTCAATGAAAGATGTGGCGCTGGCCAAAAATACCGTACAAATGGCAGCAGCAATCAATTTGGTGGATGAACACGAACAGCACGTGTTCGACTCATTCAAATTGGTCGAGACACGTTTTTTAGGTGACAAAAGCCGCGTGCACGAAGCTTATCAGCTATTCGTTGACTGGAAGCCCATTCGCGATGAAGTGATCGTACTGAGGCGCAACGGCGAGCGCGATGCAGCAGCAGAGATCACCAAGGACAAGGGGGCAAAACATGTGCAAAAAATGACCGCCGCCACCCAATACCTGATCGATTTTGCCTTTGATAAGGCTGATGCTTTTATCGAGAACGCCAAAGAGACACGTGACAGCGCCATTTTATGGAGCATCGCCACCATCGTCGCCGCCATGGGCATCGCCGCCATGCTCGCTTGGTCCATTACGCGCAGCGTGGTCGTACCACTGGGCAATGCCTTAACGGTTGCCAACACCATCGCCGAAGGTAATCTCACCAGCGATATCCATGACGATGGCAAAGATGAGGTGAGCCATCTGATGGCCGCCTTACGAGAGATGAATGACGAGTTGCGCGCCATTGTCAGCCAAGTCGTCGGCGCCAGTTCACAACTGGGCGGTGCCGTAGACAAGCTGGCCGATGTCGCGGGCGAAGCCAGTGTGGCGGTCACCCGCCAGCAGGACGAAACCCGGCAGGCAGCAACGGCGGTCAATGAGATGAGTGCGACTGTGCAGGAGGTCTCAAAAAATGCGTTAGAGGCCGCGAACGCCGCACAAAATGCAGATGATGCGGCCAAGAGCGGGCAAAGCGTGGTCAGCGGCACTATTAAAACTATTCAGATATTGGCTAGCGATGTTGAGAACGCCGGCCAGGTTATCAAAGCGCTGCAAGACGACAGCAACGACATCGGCAAGGTGCTGGATGTGATTCATGGCATTGCCGAACAGACAAACCTGTTAGCGTTAAACGCAGCCATCGAAGCGGCCCGTGCCGGTGAGCAGGGGCGCGGCTTTGCCGTGGTTGCCGATGAGGTGCGCACTCTGGCACAACGCACTCAGGAGGCAACCGCAGAGATTCAAACAATGATCGAAAAGCTGCAAAGTGGCAGCGGGCGCGCCGTAGCAGTTATGGAGACAGGCCAAACTCAAGCGGGCAACAGCGTCGAAAAAGCCTCCGTCGCCGGGCAATCCCTGCAACAGATCACCGCAGCCGTAGCCACGATCCACAGCATGAACAACCAAATTGCACAAGCCTCCGAAGAGCAGACCGCCGTCGCCGCTGAAATCGACAAAAATATGGTCACCATCAGTGAGATTGCCGACCACAGCGCGCACAATGTCAACGAAATCGCAGCAGCCAGTGAACAGTTGGCCGGACTCTCCAATGACCTGCAGGGGGTTGTTAAGCAGTTCACTATTTAACAGGCTTGTTGAACCTGTTAGAAACAAACAGTGAAGCGAACTGTACAACGGTTTGTAAATCTCCTGATGTAGGAGCGGCGCCCCGCCGCGATGAATCTCGTTGCCAAGCCTAAGAGCCCAGGTCTAATCGCGGCGAGGCGCCGCTCCTACGAGGAATATGACACAGTAGAAGTAGTTAGTATTCGCCATTGAACCGCGTGAAATAAACACTGATACTCAAGAGGAGGTCACTGTCGATTAAAACGAGGTTGGAACCCATGATTTTCATCACGCTCATCGAAGATAATCCTGTGGCTGCTGACCTGCTTAAAGAGTACCTGTCGGGAGAGGAGCTGAAGATCACCAGCCACTACGATTCGGCGGAGGCGGCATTAGCACAGATCCCATCACTACCACTGCCCGACTTGGTGCTGATGGACATTGGCCTGCCCGGCCTCTCCGGTATCGAGGCAACACGACAGCTAAAACAGCAGTTTCCCGATCTGGAAATCGTCATGCTCACCACTTTTGAAGATAGCCGCAGCGTGGTCGAGGC
>JAADGQ010000180.1:26728-27404 GCA_013152295.1 Gammaproteobacteria bacterium
GAGATCAAACGTGGTGGTTCATATCTCTCAGGGCGTATTGCACGCAAAGTGCTGGATGAGTTTCGCGCCGGTTTTTGCCATGAAGAACCGTGTGATGTGCTGCGGCTTGAATCGCTCACCAAGCGCGAACACGAGATACTCGACAAACTGGTAACCGGTGTCACCTACAAAGCCATCGCCACCGATTTTAATATCAGTGTCCACACCGTTAACAATCACATCCGCAAGATCTACGAAAAAATGCAGGTATGCTCACGCGCCGAAGCGGTAGCCAAAGCGATGGGAGTTCGCTAGCACGCTGCTGAGAGGAGTATTTTCAAAACGCAGTGAGGGCGCATAAATGCGCCCTCACTGTTTTTCCCTATCTATGTAGCAAATGGATCATCTCAAAAATTTCGTGACCCGTCGGCGTTGTAGAGATAGTCAAAGGTAAAGGAGCTGCCAAAGTTACCACCAGGCAGACCGGTCACCTGCAGCACCGCATAATTTCCTTCGCTGGTATAGACTGCCCAGATTTCGCCAACAGCGAGCGGCTGCCCCTGAGTGCCGTCAATAAAATCCCAAGAGACATTGACCCATGGCGCAGCATCACTCCACACCGGAACTGTCGGAACTGCGCTCAGTGAGCCCGATGTGGCAAGGCGGATGATACGACGGCCAACGATAATGGTTGGTA
>JAADGQ010000031.1 GCA_013152295.1 Gammaproteobacteria bacterium
CATCTTATTGCGACCCCGCTTGTTGTGACTGTTGCGCCGCTACAATTTCAAAACGGCCGCGCTCATGACGCCGACTGCGATCCTGCACGCGCCCGGCCAACTGACCACAAGCAGCTTCGATATCATCACCGCGCGGGCGGCGGGTAAAAGCCAAGGCGCCGGCCTGTATTAATGTTTGGCGAAAACGTTCGGTCACCTCATCATCGGGGCGTTCAAAGCAGCTACCCGGAAAGGGGTTAAAGGGGATCAGGTTCACTTTGGCTGGTATATCGCGCAGCAACTTCGCCAATGCGCGCGCCTCTTGCACGCTATCGTTGACACCGGCCAGCATCGCATATTCGATAGTGATCGAGCGGCTCGTTTGCCCGTCAATGTATCTACGACACGCGGCAAGCAACTCAGCAATGGGGTATTTTTTGTTGATCGGCACCAACTTATCGCGTAGTGCGTCGTTGGTTGCGTGTAGCGAAACAGCCAGACTGACTTCACTGACCTCTCGTAGACGATCCAGCGCGGGCACCACCCCGGCGGTGCTCAACGTCACACGACGCTTCGACAGGCCGTAGGCGAGATCATCCATCATCAAATTCATTGCCGCCACCACATTTTTAAAGTTCAGCAGCGGCTCACCCATGCCCATCAGTACCACATTACTGATCGCCCGATCATCGCCCATATCCCAACCCAGAGCGCTGCGTGCAATCCACAACTGGGCAATAATTTCAGCGATACTCAGATTGCGGTTAAAACCCTGCCGCGCCGTAGCACAGAAGGTGCAATCCAGCGCACAGCCCACCTGCGAAGAGACACACAACGTGCCGCGCTCTTTCTCCGGAATAAAAACGGTCTCGATGCAGTTGCCATCATTGAGGCGCAATAACCACTTGCGCGTACCGTCCGCAGACTCTCGGTCCATAACAATCTCGGGGAACGCGATCTCTGCGGTCGCCGCCAACTCGACGCGCAGCTTCTTGCTCAAATTGCTCATCGCGTCAAAATCGACAACACCTGACTGATGAATCCACTTCACCAACTGTGTCGCGCGAAAGGCCTTCTCCCCCATTGTGGCGAAAAAGGCCTCCAGCGCAGGCCGGTCAAAGTCGAGCAGATTGACTTTGACCGCTACATCAGCCTCAACACGCATGTCACTATGCGCGTTCACAGAGCCCCTCAGGAAAGAAATAGGCAATCTCTTCTTTGGCCGTTTCCGGTGCATCGGAGCCATGCACTGCGTTGGCGTCGATGGAGTCAGCAAAGTCCGCGCGAATCGTACCGGCGGCAGCTTCTTTAGGGTTGGTCGCGCCCATCAAATCACGATTTTTAACAATGGCGCCCTCACCTTCCAGCACCTGCATCATCACTGGGCCGGAGATCATGAACGCAACCAGGTCATTAAAAAACGGGCGCTCTTTGTGCACCGCATAAAAACCTTCCGCCTGCTCACGGCTCAGATGGACCATCCGTGCAGCGATGATGCGCAGCCCCGCCTTCTCGAAACGGCTGTAGATCTCGCCAATAACATTCTTGGCAACTGCGTCAGGTTTAATGATGGAAAAAGTACGTTCGATGGCCATTCAAGACTCCAAAGCTCTGTTGTTACTAATAACGGTGAAAAATGATGTGAACCGGATATGTGGATGCAGCACCTGTCTGAGTCGCAGAAAAAACGACAGTGCAGGGCGAGACAACGAGGACCAGCTGCCGACTACAATCCGGCCGCCGGGAGTTTAACGTGTTATCCCGCTACAGAGCAATTAATCCGCGCCCTGTCAATCATCATTGTAGAGGGGGGAGGCTACCAGAGAGAGACAAAAATCAGAAAGGGGAAGCTGGGCCATCTGCCAGCACTCGCGACAGTCGCTCCTCCTCCTTATCGTAAGCGGTCACAGCATCTTTCTCTAGCCGCCATACACAAAAACGGTTACGGCCTGCCTCTTTAGCTCGGTAGAGCGCTTGGTCAGCCATTTTTGTCAACTCCGGCGCCGCCATACCGGTAAGCGGTATGGTCGATGCAACGCCCATGCTGATGGTCACGCAATCCGCTGTGCTGGAGTGCTCATGAGACACGGCCAATGCCTCAACCTCAACGCGTAACGCCTCGGCAAGTTTCTGCGCACCCTCCGTGGCCGTGTTCGGCAAAATAACAGCAAACTCTTCACCGCCATAGCGCGCCACCAAATCGCTTGGCCGTCGCACGCCGCGCGCGAGCGCCTGGGCAACGCGCTGCAGACACTCGTCGCCGCTTTGATGCCCATAATTATCGTTAAACGGCTTGAAGTGGTCGATATCGATCAGTATCAACGAGAGCGGCGATGATTCTCGAATGGCTCGCCGCCACTCACTCTCGAGGAACTCATCAAAACGGCGCCGGTTACCGATGCCAGTCAAACCATCCTGAGATGACAACCGATAGAGCTCAGCATTTTTTTGCTCTAACTCTTTTTTGAGCACACGGAGCGCCTTAAACGCTTCATCACGCTCCTTCTGCGCCATATAGCTGCGTGAGTGGGCGCGGATGCGCGCGATCAATTCGACACGATCAGGCAGCTTGACGAGGTAGTCACTGGCCTCCAGCTCGAAAGCTTCACTTTTTACCGCTGGATCATCTTTGGTGGACAGTACAATCACCGGAATGGTGCGTGTTCCTGGTGTGGAGTGAAAAAAGCGCAGCAGCACGAAACCATCGATATCGGGCATCACCATGTCCTGCAGTATCACGGTGGGCTGGTACTCAGCCGCCATCTTGATCGCGTTGGAGGGATCCTGGCAGTAGTGAAAGTCAATATCCGCCTCATCGGCCAGCATACGCCGAATCGCCTCGGCCACGATGGGCTGATCATCGACCAGCAGCACCCTTGATCCCGGCGCATCCGATGAACCGATATCCCTATCATTCATTGCGTTGATTTTATCTACTTCAGTAGGTGTCATAAAAGCCTATTCTCCGTACCGTCCGTGCCCCGCATAGATGCCGAGCATTTCTCATTAATTGTCCACCACCGATCAGGCATGTATTTCGCGCGCCCCGGCAAAACAGGGCCGTGCAAAGCGCGGGTAGCGCCTGGCCAGCTCTCGCGCAATCTCATCGAGGGGCAATATGGTGCACGCTGCATCGAGATCAGCCGCCGCCTTGGGCATACCGTAAACGGCACTGGTTGCCTGATCCTGAGCGATGGTATAAAAACCTTTTTGACGAAAACGCAACATGCCTTGCGCACCATCACGCCCCATCCCCGTCAACAGCACTGCGACTACGTCGCCACACCAGTGGTTATCGACACTTTCAAAAAACACATCCACCGAGGGTCGATAGACTTGACTGAGTGGCTCGGCGCTATATTCGAGAACGCCGTGCACATTAAAAACTAGGTGGTCATTACTACCCGCCACCAACACTGAACCCACTTCGGGAACATCACCAGCTTGCGCCAAACGCACCGTGCGCGGACTCTGACCGTCGAGCCATTTGGCCAGTTCAGCAGCAAACTGAACATCCACGTGCTGGACCACCACAATAGGCACATCAATACGCATTGGCAGCCCCGCCAACACCGTGGCCACCGCTTGGGGACCACCGGACGATGAACCGATAACAATCAGGTCACGACTATCCATATTCAGTTTATCGGCCTCGAGAGCTGTCGATTGAGCCGGGCGTGCGAGCTGTGCGCCGCCACGACTCAACTTGCCAATGGTGGCGATCTTAGCCAGCAGTTCGTCGTAACCACGACCACCACCGCTGCTACCCAGCACCGGCGTATTCACGGCATCCAGCGCCCCAGCACCCATGGCTTCGAACACTTGAGCGGTATGACCGCTCACAGTGCTGGTGACAATCAAAATCGGGCACGGGGAGTCACTCATAATCGTGCGTGTTGCTGCAACGCCATCCATCACCGGCATGACCAGATCCATCAAAATCAGCTCTGGCGTATCTTTGGCACACAAGTTGACCGCCTCGGCCCCATCGCGCGCAATCCACGCCACATCGTGCAGCCCCGACCCGCGCAGCACCCGGCGCAGGCTCTCCACCGCCATCATCATGTCATTGACTATCGCAACTCTCATACAATTCTCACGATGCCGCCTCACCAATTAAATCGACCACCGCCTCGCGCAACGTGTCGTCATGAAAACTACCCTTGGTCAGATAGTAATCTGCTCCTGCATCCAGCCCACGCCGCCGGTCTTCGTCCCGATCCTTGTACGAGACAATCATCACCGGCAACTCACCAAGCTGGGGGTCTGCTTTGATATAACGCAGCAACTCGATGCCATCCATACGAGGCATATCGACATCACTGATGACAAGATCAAATCGTCTTTCGACGTGACCACTGTGGCCATTACGCAGCCCACTGTGCAGTGCATGCCAACCGTCCATACCATCGACAGCCACCTCCACGTGATAGCCCGCCGTCTGCAACAGATTGCGCTCAACCTCTCTCACCGTAATTGAATCATCGACGACTAAAATGCGCTTGCAGGAACCCGTAGCAGCGCCGCTGTGCGCTCGGTCCTGAATGCGCCGCACCCGCCCCACCGCCACCTGTTTTTCGATGGAACGCAGGATGTCATCCACATCGACGATTAACAGCGGCGTGCCATCCTCCATCAACGCGGCGGCGCTGATATCTCTCACCTTGCCCAACCTCGGTGGCAGCACATGCACCACCATGTCACGTTCACCAACAAAACCGTCCACCACCAAACCGTAATGGTCGTCACGCTCACCGATAACGATGACAGACAAAGCAGCGCTTTCGGTCTCAGCACTTTTATCCAGATCCAGTATCTGGGCAGCAGAGACCAACCCCACACGATGTTGCTCCATGGTAATGAATTGATGACCTTCAGCGACCTGAATTGCACTGCGCTCAACTTGCATGATGCGCTCGATGCGAGCCAGCGGAAAAGCGTAGGGCTCCGTGGCGATATTGACCAACATGCAGGGGATCACCGACAGCGTCAACGGCAACTGCATATGGAAGCGGGTGCCTTTGCCAAACGTCGATGAGATGCGAATGAAGCCGCGCATCGCCTGCACCACGTCGTGAACCACATCGAGACCGACACCGCGCCCGGAGATTTCGCTCACTTCGTCGCGGGTGGTAAAACTGGGCAGAAACAGAAACTCCAGCAGCTCCGCCTCAGTCAGCTGTTGTGCCATTTCAGGTGTCGCCAGAGCGCGTTCAAGCACCTTGTCGCGTAGCCTCGAAAGATCGACACCCGCGCCGTCATCTTCGACGACGATAGAGAGCATACCTGCACTGTGGTGGGCACGCAGGCGAATGGTGCCCTGCGTTGGCTTACCTAAAGAGTCACGTTGCTCGATCGACTCAATGCCGTGATCAATGGCGTTGCGCAGCAGATGGTTAAGTGGAGCTTCAATTTTACTCAAAATGTCGCGATCAACAAGCGTCGCCTGCCCCTCAACATCAAGGTGCACACGCTTGCCCAGCGAGCGAGCGACATCGCGCACCATTCGCGGAAAACCCTGCACGCCCTCACCAAACGTGCACATACGACTCGCTACAACTTCGCGATGCAGACGGCTGGAGAGGTGAGTTGAGCGACGGTCGTAGGCCTCCAGATCGGCAAGCCGATCCGCCAATACATGGCGACAGGTGGAGACTTTACTCTGCACGTCACGCAGCGCAGCCTGACTGCGCTCGCTATGTTTGATGTCGAGGAGTGATTCGCCCAGATGATCGAGCGCTTCAGCCAACTCCACCTGGCGCCGTTTTAGACGTAACAACGACTCCGCATGCGGACGCAGCCAACGCGACTCCACCACCGCCTCCCCGGCCAACCCCATCAGCCGGTTAACCTGGTCGGTGCTGATGCGCAACGTATTGTCGCGCGCGGCAGCACCGTTCATCGTTGCCGGGGCAAGCGATGCTGCTTCCGCCGCTGCGGGCAGTGCGGGTGACCGCCCTGACCCTGGCTCTGATTTCGATTCGAGCTCGGCTTCTGCTGCACTGGCACGACTACTGTCAATACCCACATCCGCGCCGTGCTGTGCGCTGGCCTGATCCCCTAGTTGTGCTTTTCCCTCTCTGACAGCGGCCAACGCCAGCAGCAAGCCATCATATTCTGGCCGGTTGGCCGCATGCCAATCCGACCACGATTCGCCCAGCGCAGCGATGCGGTTGATCATGTCAACGCCACTCAACAGCACATCAATATATTCAGCACTGAGTTTCAGTGCACCATCTTGAGCTGCAACAAAGCAGTCTTCCATAACGTGGGCAACATCCACCGCCGCCTGGAAATCGACCATACGCGCCGCACCCTTGACAGAGTGGGCGGCACGCATCAGCGGTTCGAGACGCTGCGCAGAGGTGGGGTCTTGTTCCAATTCAAGCAATCCCTGGCTCAGAATGCCAGCCTGCTGCTCCGCCTCCAGACTGAACAGCTCCTGCATCGAGAAATCGCCGAGCCCACCGTCACTCATATCACCGCCCGCTGTATGGCCGTGAACAGCCGCTGCTCGTCAATACAGCCGATCTGTCTCTCCTGCCAGTTGAGTACACCGCTCAAATAGTGTTCCGAGCAACGAGTTCCGGTCGCGGGCGGGCGCCCTAACTCATTGGCCGCATGGCGCACGACGCCCTCTATTTCATCCACCGGAAAGACGTAACGATCCTGCTCGTCAGCGATCACCACCATGCGCCGAAACCCGGTTTGTGCTCTGTTTTCGTTCAGTGGCGCTAAGTTGAGTGACTCTAAGTTCAGTGGCTCTGAGACACCCAAAATGGCCGCCACCGAAATTGCCAGATGAAGTTCGCCGCGAACATTTGCCAAACCAAGAAGCACGCGACTTTTGCTGTGAGGAATGCTGTGTACGGCGCGCATATCGACCACCTCTTGAAACAGCTGCGTGCGCAACGCCAACCACTCTTCGCCGAGACGAAACACCAATATGGATATCGCCTTACGCTGTTGCTGCTGTTTTTGCTCCGCCAACAAGCTGCACCACTCATCCATATATTGCTGCGCTGCCGGGCGCTCCAGCAGGTGACGACTGCTTTCTGCATAAAGCGCGCAATTTCTGCAATGCACAACCTGCTCAAGATGCTCGCAACGCGGCTGTTCACGACCCCAAACACCGCTATGATTCCAGCAATCTTTGGTCAGAGGAGCAGCATCCGCCATTACTCTACCCATGACGCTCTCTGTTTTTCCGCTATCTGTTTTTCTGCGATCCGCCTTGCACGGTTACGATAGTTCACGGCGGCGACTTGATTACCACACCTTTCAGCATAGCCGGCCAGTTGAATCAATGAGGCATAGTGCTTCGGATCGAGGTAGAGCGCCTTGCGATGAGCATCGCTGGCCTCTTGATGACGGCCTTGTGACTCGTAAATGGTTGCCAGCAGATAGTGCGCAGAGACGCAGGTCGGTTTTTCTTTCAGGTACTGTGTACACGCGGTTTCAGCGCCAACCACATCGCCTCGATCCGCCGCACATTGTATCTTCTGCAGTAGACCGCTCTGATCGACCCGCGTCTTGTCACGTCTGTTTTTTTCTACTACCCATGACTTTTCTAGTTTTTTCCGATCTGGTTTTTGCCGAGCAACAGATTGAGTCACCCGTAAAGAGGTAGACGGAAACGGTACAGATAACATCTCGCCCTGATATGAAAAAAGATCGTTAAGACAGTCTCTTTCTCGATTAACAGTGCTCTCTTCTCCCTTGAAAAAAGCAAACGTTCGCGCTTCATTAACGATCTGTAACCTAGATGGTCGCTCCGAATTTGACACACACCCCGCTTCGGCATGCCCAACAAAAAGCCGTCCACCATGACGCAACAAGCACTCTAATGTATTGACCACTCGCTGCTGGGTCGCGCGATCAAAATAGATCAACACATTGCGACAAAAGATAACGTCATAGCGGTTTTCACCACCTATCACACGTTCTGGCAACTTTTCCAATATATTGCCAAGATGAAAGGTGACATGATCACGCACCGAACGATTCAGTTGATAACTCGAACCAACTTTATGAAAGTAGCGCTCCCTGAAGCCCACATCATCACCACGAAAAGCATTTGCGCTATAACACGCCTTTTTCGCTGCATTCAAGGCACGACTGCTGACATCAAGTGCATCGATTGTAAAATCGTCGCGATCCAGCAAGCTGTCCATCAGCAGCATCGCCAAAGAGTAGGGCTCCTCTCCGGTGGAACATGGCATGCTGAGCACGCGTAATGTTTTACCTGGGTTATTGGGCAGCCATTCACTATCGATAAAATTTTTAAGGTACAAAAAAGGGGTCTGGTCGCGAAAGAACCAGGTCTCAGGAACCATCACTTCATTGATCATCGCCTGACGCTCGTGAAGAGAACGCCTCAATAGCAAGCAATAGGCGATCATATCGAGCTCATTACAAGCCTCCATGCGCCGCGCAACAGCCCGGCCAATCGTTGTCATACCGATTGAAACGCTGTGCAGCCCGGTATACTCCTTGAGCAGATCGGCGACGATTTCAAGCTTCATTCAAGGACACTCAACAACACAGTCTTGCTGAAACAGACGCGCTTGAATCTGTTCGGGCAGCAAATTATCAATATTGACACGCTGAATAATCTGCTCGCCACGCATCAACACATCACCCAAAAACGACTTTTTTTCCGTATCAACCCCAGATGGAATAAATTGATCTTCATCCACTTTCAGCGTCTCGGTAACGCGCTCGGCGAGCAATCCCAACGTATGTTCGCTACCACTGCCCGCAGTGTAGTGAACCAGAATAATGCGCGAGCTGATGTAACGTTGAGCGTGCTTTCTGATGCACAGATAGGAGATATCCACAACAGGGACCGAGACACCACGAAAATTAAATATGCCGCTCAGATAAGCAGGCGTTTTAGGTATGCGCTTGACACTAATGCAGGGGATAACTTCGACAATACATTTCGCTTCGATACCATATTGCTCATCACCGATGGAGAACAGCAGCAATACCATTTCGTTATTTCCTTACGCTTTTAACAGCGTTTTATGAAAAAACACTCACTCATGATGGCTGGTATGCCCCAACACTTTGAAACGGGAGACACCAGTCTGCAGGCCGTGAGCGGCGTCGTTCAAACGCTCGATAGCGGAGTTGGATTGACCGAGTGACTCGACGGTCTGTTGCGCCGCTTCACTCAACTGCACAATCGCCTGTTTGATCTGTTCGGCACCCTGCGCCTGAAACTGCATACCTTCGTGAACACTCTCAAAACGCGGCGTCAACGCCTGCACCTGCGCAATAATTTGCTTCAGTTCAGTACCAACCTGGCGCACTACATCGACACTGTTCTGCACCTCTTTGGAGAACTTATCGACACTCATCACCCCTGCCGAAACAGCGGACTGCATCTCTTTGACCATCTGTTCGATATCCCATGTCGCAACAGCAGTCTGATCCGCAAGACGGCGAATCTCAGTGGCCACTACGGAAAACCCAAGGCCGTACTCACCCGCCTTTTCCGCTTCTATAGCTGCATTTAGTGACAACAAGTTGGTTTGGTCGGCCACTTTTGTAATGGTCGTCACAACGGTATTGATGTTGGCCGCCTTCTCATTCAATACCTCTAGTTTGGCCGCGATGGTCGCGGAGGCATCGACAACATGGCCCATCGTATCTTCCATTTTTGCCAACCCAGAGTGACTGCTCTCTGCTGAGTCGGTGGTACGCTCCGCTACCGCTGCCACTTCATCCATGGTGTAGACCAGCTCTTTGGTCGTTGCAGAGATCTCCGTGGCCGTTGCGACGATCTGATTGGCTGTTGCCGCCTGCTGTGTCACGGTTGCCTCTTGCTGTTTCGCCGTTGCTGCGATCTCAGTACCGGATGAGGTGACCTGTATTCCAGACTCCTGAACCTGTGCCAACAGCGTATTGAGGTTGTCCACCATGCGCTGCACACCTGCGGCAAGCTGCGCCACGGCATCATCACCTTCGACACTCAGGTGACCGGTGAGATCGCCCTCTGCCGCTTTGGTGACGACACCAAGAATCGTATCCACTCGACTTTGCAACAGAGCGACATCACGCCGTTTACCTTCGATCAATGCATCGAGATTATCGATCATCGTCTGCAGGCCAACACCGAGTTCGCCAATGGTGTCACTGCCAGAGAACGTCACTTTGCCGGTCAGATCCCCCTCAGCTGCACGATTCACTACAGCGAGCAGAATATCCACTTTACTGCGCAACGCTTCCGCTGCATCGTGCTCGCGCTCGGCAATACGATTGACATTATCCGCCATGGTGTTAAATGCATCGCCCAAACACCCCAGCTCGTCATGACCTGTCACTTCGGCACGAATCGATGTATCACCCTGGGAGCGCTTGGTCACTACCATCATCAAATTGGCCAACGGCATGGATATCCAGCGCCGTAACAGAAAGTTTGCGAGGATCAGGCCAATCCCCAACAGAACCACATTGGCAATAATCCCCCACCACTGATCGAGAATAAGGCCTTTATCAAGTTCCGCTAACGAATAACTGACTCTCACCACACCGTTAACTGATCCATTGGGTACGTTATGGCAAGCGAGACAGTTCACACCACGGGTATTTTCAGTGGCTCTGAAAGGGGTCAACACAGTCAATGCCCGCCCTGACTTATGTTTGTGTACGCGCACAATATTCTCGCCAGAGAGCGCTTTTTCATCCCACTCATCTTGTGGCTGCTCATCTTCGGTTCCTGCGCCGTATTGATCAACAACCCCTTTGCCACGAATAACCCGGGCCTCAATGACCCCTTCTTGATTTAATACTTTCTTGCGTAAAATAGCCCGCTCATTCATGGTACCTGTCAGCATCATGGTATTCAGGCTATCAAAATAGGCATTGGTGATATTGCGCGTCTGCTGTTCGGTGAGCATTAACACACGCTCGTGCTCACGATAGTAGGAGAAAGCCGTCACGATACTGATCACCAAGAGGAAAATCAGACTCACCGTCAGGTTGATTTTGGTGCGCACAGAAAACCGGCTGAAGCCATTCGCAATCCTGTTAAACATGAGCCACCCCAATTTCCATATTTTAAATAAAGACTTTTCGACATTAAAAACTATGTCGAACAGACTTCGCCAAAACAGATCACCCTCTTTCACGAGTGGGAATAAGAAATAGTGGGAGGCAACACAGGGCACCCCTCCTGTTGCTTCTACGGCATCGATAAAAAAAACTTTAATGAAAATTAAACACCGAGCCGACGACTATATGTAAAGTTAAAAAGAACTTTGATGCAACAAAATAAACTTATAAAAAAAGTCTATAAATAAAGCCGTGATCACTGCGATTAAACTCTGGACAACGTCTCAACAGAGGCATAATGTGTCGCATGTCGTCAACGATTATTAGGGAAAACCCTACGGAACAAGGAGTATTGACATGCACTCAAGTACCGACCCCGTAGTAACTCCAGCCTTATCAACAATTGATACGTTAACGCGTGCACAGCAAAATAAGGTATTTGAGTTCTCCGACCTGATTCTGACCTACCTCAAGCAGATCGAGGTTGACTATATATTTGGTGTACCAGGTGGCGCGATTGAGCCGCTCTATAATGCGCTGGCGCGTAGCGAGCGTAGCGGTGGACCCCGTTCACTTGTCGCCCGTCATGAAACCGGGGCGGCATTTATGGCGGAGGGGTATAGCCGCGAAACGGGAAAGCTGGGGGTATGCTGCGCTACCACCGGCCCCGGTGCAACCAACTTGTTAACCGGCGTCACATCGGCCTACCTCGAAGAGCAGCCGCTGCTGATTATCACTGCTCAAACACCGTTAGAGACTTTCGGCAGGGGCGCTGTACAAGAGTCCTCATGCACCGGCGTAAATACCGTCAACATGTTTCAACAGCGCACGCGCTACAACACCCTGGTATCACACCCCAAACAGCTTGAGAGCAAACTGGTCAGCGCCATCATCAGCGCATTTGGCGCGCCTGCCGGACCCAGCCACCTGAGCATCCCGCTGGATATGCTGCGCACCCCAGCCAACGTAGAGAGACCGACCTATGACTTACCATCGTCTCTGCGCGGTGGTTCGCTGATGGATATGGTCGCCATTAACCGCCTCTTTCAAGAGCTGTCGACATCCCGCCATACGGTCTTCCTCGTCGGCAAACGCTGCAACAACGCGATTGAATCGATATTTGAACTTGCGACCTGGCTCAATGCCCCTGTGGTCACAACGCCGCAAGGACGCTGCGCGGTCAACTCATTTCACCCAATGTTCCGCGGCATATTCGGCGCCGCTGGCCACCAAGATGCTCGCCGCGTCATCAAAGATTCTGCTGTTGAACTGATCGTGGCCATCGGCACAGAGCTTGATGAGCTCGACAGTAGCGGCTGGGATGTCGATCTGCTCTGCAATAAGCTCATTCACATTGATAGCAGCGCACAGCACTTCATCCGCTCCCCCATGGCACGTCTGCATGTTGAGGGGACAATCAAAACCCTGTTCGAGCACCTACTGGCCCAGTTCAATGTTAATAACGCGCTATTCAAGGCACCCGCCACATCAAACGATCACGCTCAACCACTAAGCACGCACGCGTTTGAGCGGCGCAATAAATCACAGCGCGTGATCACTGATCGCCGCAACAACAGCGCTGATGGCACTCATAAAAAGCCCGTGCGCCACTTCAAGTTAAACGACGAAGAGAAGTATCTCGACACATCGACACCGATCAAACCACAGCGTTTGATGTATGACCTGTCACGCCTGTTTCCACCCAACACGCGCTTTCTCGCCGACACCGGCAACAGTTTTTTTTGGGCGGCCCACTACCTGCACCCATACGACAGGCGACTGACCAGCTACCGCACGCCACGCGGCGGAACACTGCGCGCCGGCATGGCGTACGGTTCGATGTGTTGGGCTATCGGTGCTGCAATCGGCACTGCACTAGCCAAGCCCGACGGCCCAGTTGTCTGCATCACCGGAGACGGCAGCATGTTGATGAGCGGGCAGGAGATCACCGTCGCTGTCGCCCACCAGCTGCCGGTCATCTTTATCGTACTCAACGACCATGCATTGGGCACGGTGAAACACGGCCAACAGCTGGCGAAGGCAGAGCCGATCGGCTATGAGCTGCCAGCGATCGATTTTAGCCAGTACGCACGATCGATAGGGGCATCCAGCTACACGATCTTCTCACCCGACGACCTGCAAGCGCTCGACATTCAAGCAATATGCGAGCGTGACGGACCGACACTGCTGGATGTGAGAATCGATCCCGATGAGGTGCCGCCCATCAAAGGCCGTATTGAGATGCTCAACGCGAGCAAAAACGACTAAACCCGCGAGCAATCACCGAAAAGCATGACTGACAAGCAAGAGCAGATCCGCTCCCGCATCTGGCTGGAAGAGGCTGAGGCGGATAACCCGTTCGCGGCTCAGGCCTGCTACTGCAGTGGCTACGATGTTTACGCTGACATTCTGCCCAAGGCGACCTGGGCAGAGTACATCTACCTGCTGTTCACCACAGAGCGGGCATCGCCTGAGCAAGCGCAACTGCTGGAAAAACTGGCCATCGCCATCGCCAACCCCGGCCTGCGTGACCACAGCGTGCGCGCTGCCATGAACGGCGGCGTCGGTGGCTCCCACGCCGCCGCCTGCCTGATGGCCGCGCTGGGCGTTGGCGCGGGCCAACTCAACGGTGCTCACGAAGTACGGCTTGCGATGAAGTCTTGGCAACAGTGCAAAAGCGACATCAAAAAATGGTGCCAATGGTTAACCACCTACTCGCAACAGGCGCGCAAACAGGAAGAGGAGCAGATGGATGCGTGGCAAGCGATGGCACACGCACCCGGTTTCGATCCTCACGGCAACCACTGCGCACAACCCGTACGCCAAACGCTGGACTGTCTGACAGCGATCAGCCCCGGCGATGCGTTGCCCTTTCTCAACAAAAACCGCGCTGAACTTGAACAGGCAAGCCAGCACCCCCTGGCCATGAGCGGCGTTGCTGCGGCCGCACTGATCGATCTGAAGCTCGACCCAGCGCAAGGCGAAATGCTCTACCTCATGCTGCGCCTGCCCGGTGCTGCAGTCCACGCGCTGGAGCAACAGCAATACGGCTGGCGCGACTACCCCTTTTTCGGCGCCGCGTTGAAAATCGAAGATGACCCCGGTCCGGTGCCCAACACATAATGCCTACTCCATTCTCCAGCCCCCTTCTTGATAACGAAGATCACTGGCCAACGCGCATGGGCGGCTCTATACCCGGCGAGCGGGTCGTTTTTCGCGGCAAGGATCTCTTTCAGCAGCTCAATCATATGGGCTGGACAGGACTGCTTTTGTACGGCATTAGCGGGCGTGAATTTAGTGACAAGCAGATCAAGCTGTTTGAAGGTATGTGGACAATATCCGCCAGCTACCCAGATCCTCGTGTATGGAATAATCGAGTAGCCGCACTGGCAGGAACCGCAGGCAGCACAGCGGGGTTGGCCATTAGCGCAGCACTGGCGGTCTCCGAGGCAAACCTTTACGGAGGAAGACCCCTGCTCAAAGCCATGGACTTTCTCACTCGCACTCAAATACAGATAGAAAATGGCTCCAGCGTAGAGCAGTGTGTACGCACAGCGCTAAAAAAACATCGGGTTATCTGCGGCTACGGCCGCCCTATCGTCAGCTGCGACGAACGCATTCAACCACTCATGACGCTGGCACAACAGTTAGGCTATGACGAGGGCAAGCACGTAAAACTAGCTTTCGCCGTGGAGCAATATCTGTTACAAAACCGCTGGCGGCAGCGTATGAATATTGCGGCACTGTGCGGTGCACTGGCCGCAGACCAGGAATTGTCGAAACGAGAGTACTATCACTACATGGTTCTATGTACTTCAGCAGGCATGTTCCCCTGTTTCATCGATAGCGCCAATAGAAGCAAAGGGCACTTTATGCCGCTACGTTGCAACCGTATCCGCTACGAAGGAAAACCCAAAAGGGGTTGGACATAGCTCGCTTAAAGATGGCTCAACCAACGCTCGTTGCCAGAAATAACTCAGCAACGCGCCATGTTATTTAGCAATCCCTAATGCTTTTATGCGAAACGCCGACAAAAGCGGTGAACATGCTGCCTTTCCCCCGAAAATAGATATACCGCGAAAGGAACAGACCAGATGTTTATAGAAGCGCCCGAGCAGGCAGATAATAGGAGATAGAGGTGCGTCACTCACGCTGTAAGACTACAAATAGCCAAGCTAATAGCAAAGTTATCTGTCACAAAATCTTCGCCACCCTGCTCTTCGCCTCCTGCTGGCTAAGTGCATCCAAAGCAGCGCAGTTTGAAGAGAGTCTGGCCATGATGGAAGACGATATGGAGCTCCTGTTCGGCGATGAGGAGTTCGTCAGTATCGCAACGGGCTCCGCACAACCACTGTCACGCGCGCCTGCGGTGGCATCTGTCATCACTGCTGCTGATATCAGAGCGATCGGCGCAGTCGAGCTCGACGAAGTTTTGGAGACTGTGCCCGGTCTGCATGTCAGCAGATCGCCCGGCTCTTACGCACCTATCTACATCATGCGCGGCATCTATTCGAAATTTAACCCACAGGTTCTGTTCCTCATCAACGGCACACCCATCACCAATCTGTTCGGGGGTGACCGTAATCAGATATGGGCTGGCATGCCAGTCAATAATATCGCCCGCATTGAGGTAATCCGGGGGCCGGGCTCCGCTATCTACGGTGCCGACGCCTACTCTGGCGTGATTAATATCATCACCAAAAAAAGCAGCGAGATCGACGGCACTGAGCTCGGTGCGCGTCTTGGCTCTTTCAACAGCAAAGAGGCATGGGTTCTTCATGGTGCACACTATAAAGGCTTTGATGTCGCGCTATCCATGCAGTCATATAGTAGCGACGGGCAGCGTGAAAAAATCAATCAAGACGCGGCGCTTCGAGCCGGTTCAGTCAACACCGGACTGAAAAGAGTCGATAGCCGTCTCGACGTAATTAAGGGCGCCTGGCAGTTACGCCTCGGTTATCAGGGGCGACGCGACGTAGAGTCAGGGGCAGGAATTGCGGAGGCACTGGACCCTACCTCGCGTTACAAAAGTGATCGTATTAACGCCGATATCACCTATCACAATCCGCAGCTCAGCGACACTTGGGAACTGACCACCCAGCTCAGCTATTTCGATACAACTCAAGAGGCGCAGAGCGATTTGGTGCTGCTCCCCACCGGGGTTTATGGACCGCCGCCAAACGGCTCTTTTGCCGACGGCGTGATCGGTGCACCAGAAGTCTTTGAACGCCACTACCGCATTGGTGTTTCCGCCTTCTATAAAGGTATCGATGCACATAAAATCCGTATCGGCAGCGGCGCCTACATTGGTGATCTGTACCGGGTTAAGGAGCGTAAAAATTTCACCTTTGTCGACCCCAACAATCCGGCCCTTGGTCTTGCCAATATCGGAACCGTACAGAACATCACCGGTAGCGAACGCTTTCTGCCCACTAAAACACGAGAGGTCTTCTACGCCTATGTTCAGGACGAGTGGTCGGCAGCTGCAGACTGGACGCTAACCGGGGGGGTACGTTTTGATGACTACTCAGACTTTGGCAGCACAATCAACCCCCGCGCAGCCGTCGTTTGGGATACAGACTACGACCTAACCACCAAATTACTGTATGGGAAAGCGTTTCGCGCGCCCTCCATGGGTGAACTCTATGCGGCAAATAACCCCGCCAATCTCGGCAACCGCAACCTGGACCCGGAGACCATTGAGACCGTGGAGCTCGCGTTTACTTATCGCCCATCGCCGGTTTTCCAGAGTGGGCTTAACCTCTACCACTTCATTATGAAAGATATTATCCGCCCCATCGCGCTGGGCACTCAAACCAAAGCACAAAACAGTGGGAAGCAACTGGGCATGGGAGTGGAGTATGAATTCACCTGGGAAGTCGGCCCACGCTTCGGTCTCAAAGGAAGTTATGCCTATCAACAAAATGAGGATCGCAGCACCAACGATGATGCGGGCCACGCCCCCAGCCACCAACTCTATCTCAGGGGCGACTGGCACCTAAACAAAACATGGCACTTCAACACACAAATCAACCGTATTGCCGCGCGTAAACGCGTCGCCGGTGATCCACGCTCAGAGGTTAATAACTACACGACTGTCGATCTTACCTTGCGTCGCGAAACACCAAACAATCAGGAGAGTGGCTGGGGCGTTGCCATCGCAGTGAAAAATCTGTTTGACGATAAAGTTCTGGAGCCCAGCCAATATGCCGCGCCACCAGCCCCCAACCCCACCCCCATTCCTGGCGATCTACCACTAGCAGGACGGCAGTTTGTTGGCGAGCTCAGCTACTCATTCTATTGATCAAGGAATAACAAGATAAGAGAGAGATGCAGCGGGCTGGCAAATCCCGCTGCAGCGAAACAAATCTAGCTGTCATCATCCACGAGCAGAAAATTCATATCGAGAAACTCGCCAGAGTCACTCCAATCATTACCCCAGCGATCCGATGCAATGATAGTCGCTTCGTCCATGCCCAGCTCGTGCAGAACATCGTCCAGCGCTTCAGATCTCTGCGTAGCGAATTCACCAACGTTACCTTTATGGAAACTGTCCATAAAACACCCTCCTCACACAGCTTTTGCACCTAAAGCGGTGTACGTCAGCCAAGCTGACCTACACCGACCTCACAGCAGAGGATAGCGTCAGCCCGTCGAGGAACTTTAACCGGTTGTTGCAAAACGCTCACAGCGGCTTGGAGCACGCCTCATCGCCGAGACGGTATCGCTGCTGCAGGCAGTAGCTCAGCCACTCCTTCAGAAAGGCATTAACCTGGCGCTTTTGTGTCAGAAAAGGGGTGTTCGATTTCATGAATGGACGGATGGCGTGAAAACGGTGTTGGTTGCGGCAGCCCAGCACCTCAACAAGTCTGGCATCGTGGTAGATGCGCACCTTCATCGCCGGATCGGTGAGGTAGTGGTCGGTCATTTGAAAGCAGTGGGTCAGCTCCAGCGTTGTGGTGTATCGGCAACGCTCCACAACCTCCACTTTTAGCCCCATGCCATCCTCCCCAAACAGACGCGCATACTGGGGAATCGACTCGGGCGCCGCCGTCAAACAGATCAGCAGCCGGTAGTTTGCCTCGTATGTCGCCGGCAACGGGTTGATGGGCGATGGCTTATGATCGCGAATATGCCTCTCTCCTTGCCGTGACTCACTCACAATTTGATCTCTTCAAATTTCATCTCATTTTCTGCGCAAAACGCTCGCCACAGATCCAATGAGGAAAACATAATCAATAGTTGCGTATGCTGAATAAGTACTTTTTCACCCTAATGGGGGACATTAACCGCGAATATGAATATTTATGCCGCTATTCATACAGGTCACCCGTAGGCCCGTTCAAGCCTTCGCGGAACGGGCGAGACTTTTCAGCGTATCAACGCCTGATCCGCTGAAGCTTGATCAGGCCTACGACGATGTTTTTTGTCTTCGAACTTAACGGCGAATATTTACGCAACTATTAATAGCTATCGGCAGCGCAACATAACCAGATTAAGCACCGGCCCACTGCTCCCGCAAGCGCGGCCGATTCAGCATCAGCCACTGCAGCGCAATAATTGGTGTGGCGGATGCCAGCGCCCCGCGACCGATCTGCTCCAACGCGGCATCACAATCCATCACGCGCACACGGATATCCTCGCCTTCGTCAGCCAGACCGTAAACACCACCGGCCCGGCTGGCATCAACGATGCCGCAGTAGAGCGCAATGCGTTCACACGAGCTGGCGGGGCTGGAGAAGTAGTCGTAAATGGGGATCAGGTCGCGCAGCTGGCAACCCGCCTCCTCCATGGTTTCACGCTGGGCAACATCGCGGCGCGACTCTCCGGGCTCAACCATACCGCCGACAATCTCGACCAGCCACGGACCACATTCAGCGCCGATAGCGCCAATGCGGAACTGCTCTATCAACACCACCCGGTCGAGAACGGGGTCGTAGAGTAGCACGGCAACGCCCTGACCACGGTCGATCAGCTCCCGCACCAGCTCATCGCTCCAACCACCCGCAAACAGCGTATGGCGAACCCGGCAGCGGTATAAACGAAAAAAGCCGCTGTAACACGGCTTTTTTTCGACCATTTCTATCTGTTGTGGATCAGTCATGGCGTCTCTCAGACAGCCATCGTAGCCTGAGTTGAGTGTGCGAAACCCAGGGTGGGGGCGCTCGCATCCTCCCGGGTTTCGTGCCTCAACCCAGGCTACGGGGACGGTCAACTAATGTTGGGGAGTGGATACGCTCAGGCGCTGAGCAGCATGGCGTTCATTCTGCGTACGAATGCAGAGGGATCATCCAGCTGTCCACCTTCGCTGAGCATGGCCTGATCAAACAGGATGCGTGTCCAGTCAGCGAAACGCTCGTCGTCCGTCTCCTCCTTGCTGCGTGCAACCAGCGCGTGGTCAGGATTGATCTCTAGAATGGGCACCACGTTAGGCACCTCATGGCCCGCCTGCTTCAACAGTTTTTGCAGATTGGCAGCCATGTCATGCTCTTCAACCACCAGACACGATGGCGAGCCTTTAAGGCGGTGACTGACGCGAACCTCTTTCACGCTATCACCCAACACATCCTTCATTCGGGTCAGATGGTCCTTGAATTCATCGCTCGATTTCTGCAGCTTCTCTTTTTCGTCGCTATCTTCCAGATCACCGAGATCCAGCGCACCCTTGGCCACCGACTGCAGCGATTTACCATCGAATTCGGTCAGGTAGGAGATCATCCATTCGTCGACACGATCAGAGAGCAGCAGCACTTCGAGCCCCTTATCGCGGAACACCTCAAGATGCGGGCTGTTTTTCGCTGCGGCATAGCTATCGGCAGTAATGTAGTAGATGCCCTTCTGCTCATCTTTCATTCGCGAGACATAATCTGCCAGTGAAACATCTTCCACATCGCTGTCATTGTGGGTCGAAGCAAAGCGCAGCAGGCCCGCGATGGTTTCACGATTAGCGGTATCTTCAGCTGGCCCCTCTTTCAGTGCACGACCAAACTCCTTCCAAAATATGGCGTACTGCTCTTTGTCGTTTTTAGCCAGCTTTTCGAGGCGACTCAAGACACGTTTGACTGAGGCAGAGCGGATACTGCTGAGCTGCTTGTTGTGTTGCAGTATCTCGCGAGAGACATTGAGCGGCAGGTCGTCGGAGTCGATCACACCACGCACAAAACGCAGGTAGCTCGGCATCAGTTGCGAGGCGTCTTCCATAATAAAAACGCGCTTCACGTAGAGCTTGACGCCGTGGCTGCTATCACGATCCCACATATCATAGGGGGCACGTTTAGGAATAAACAGCAACGAGGTATAGGATTGCGTACCCTCAACCTGGTTGTGCATGTGCAGCAGCGGCTCTTCAAAGTCGTGCGCCACATGCTTGTAGAACTCATTGTACTCATCGTCGCTGATATCGTTTTTGGAGCGCGCCCACAGCGCCGATGCACTGTTCACCGCCTCAAACTGCGGCTGCGTCGCCACAATTTTCTCAGCATCATCACCCTCACTCTCATCTGCGCCGCTCGTTGGCGCCTCTTCCACCGGCATCAAAATCGGCAGGCTGATGTGGTCCGAGTATTTGCGAATAACAGAGCGCAGGGTGTAGGGCTCCAGAAACTCATCCTCCCCCTCACGCAGATGGAGCACGACCTCCGTGCCACGTGACGCTTTCTCTACATTCTCCAGCACGTAACCCTCTTCGCCGGTGGATTCCCAGCGCACACCGTGCTCGGCACCGAGCCCGGCGCGGCGCGAAGTCAGCGTCACACGATCAGCAACCACGAATGCGGAGTAGAAACCGACACCAAACTGCCCGATCAGCTGCGAATCTTTGGCCTGGTCGCCGGTCAGTGAGTCGATGAATTGGCGCGTTCCCGATTTGGCGATGGTGCCGATATTGTCCATCACCTCACTGCGACTCATGCCGATACCGTTGTCCGATACCGTGACGGTGCGCTGCTCTTTGTCATAGGTGATGTGAATATTCAGCTCGCTATCGTCTTCAAGCAGCGCCTCATCAGCCAAACCCTCAAAGCGCAACTTGTCGCAAGCATCAGAAGCGTTAGATATCAGTTCACGCAAAAAAATCTCTTTATTGGAATACAACGAATTGATCATCAGTTTCAGCAGCTGGTTCACTTCAGCCTGAAATCCCAATGTCTCTTTCTGTGCTTCAACACTCATCGCAGCTCTATCTCCTTACAATCGTTCTTCATTTAAGTTGATTAAAATACAGTGGTAATCGCTCATCAAGCGCCCGCCCGAAGTCTGACAAAAGGTGGGGGGACTCAATGCCATTTTCAAGGGCACAACAGAGAGCAAAACGAAAAAACAGGCGCAGCAAGCGTGAGTTCAATACGGCTGGACAAAATGTTATAAAATGCACATCTGATACATTAGAGTGCCCCCCGCTGCTCGACGCCCACATTTCCAAGGATCTACCAAACGACCATGACCCAGACTCAAGCCTCACGTGACGCCCAGCCTCAAACCGTAAAAACCACCCCTTTCAACGACCAAAAACCCGGCACCTCTGGGCTACGCAAAAAAGTCACTGTTTTTCAACAACCACACTATCTGGAGAACTTCGTTCAATCGATCTTCGATTCGCTGGATGAGCGCCAGGGGAAAACCCTCGTCGTCGGTGGCGATGGCCGCTACTACAACACTGAAGCGATCCAAATCATCCTCAAAATGGCCGCTGCCAACGGTTTTGGCAAAGTGTTGGTCGGTCAGGGTGGGCTGCTCTCGACGCCTGCGGCATCGGCCGTCATTCGCAAGCGGCTAGCGTACGGCGGCATCATTCTGTCAGCCAGCCACAACCCCGCAGGCCCGAACGGTGATTTTGGCATCAAATACAACATCAGCAACGGTGGCCCTGCGCCAGAGAAGATCACCGACGCCATCTATCAGCACACACAACAGATCGAGCACTATCGTATCGTCGATGAGAGCGACATCGCCCTCGACACATTAGGCAAGACCTCAATAGCAGGAATGGACGTGGAGGTGATCGATCCCGTCGCTGATTACGCCGAGTTGATGGAGCAGCTGTTCGATTTTGACGCGCTACGCAAGCTGCTCTCAAGCGGCGACTTTCGCATGCGCTTCGACGCCATGCACGCCATTACCGGCCCCTACGCCAAGGCAATTCTTGAGCAACGACTCGGTGCGCCTGCGGGCACCGTGCTCAACGCCACACCACTCAGCGACTTCGGCGGCGGCCACCCCGATCCCAACCTGACCTACGCCAAAGATCTGGTCGAAGTGATGTACGGCGACGATGCACCCGACTTCGGCGCCGCATCCGATGGTGATGGCGACCGCAACATGATTCTCGGCCAACGCTTTTTCGTCACACCCAGCGACAGCCTCGCCGTATTGACCGCCAACGCCACGCTCGCACCGGGCTACAAGCGCGGTATTGCCGGTGTTGCGCGCTCGATGCCGACCAGCTCGGCCGTCGACCACGTTGCCGACAAGCTAGGCATCCACTGCTTTGAGACGCCCACCGGCTGGAAATTTTTTGGCAACTTGATGGATGCGGGCAAGGTCACGCTGTGCGGTGAAGAGAGCTTCGGCACTGGCTCCAGCCACATCAGGGAGAAAGATGGCTTGTGGGCCGTGCTGTTCTGGCTGAACATCCTCGCCGTCAAACGCCAACCGGTAGAACAATTGCTGCGCGAGCACTGGTCCACCTACGGTCGCAACTACTACTCGCGACATGACTACGAAGGGGTCGACAGCACAGTCGCCAACGCGATCATGCAGCATCTGCATAGCAATTTTGTCGGCAGCAAAGGCAAGCAGTTCGGCCGCCATAAAATTGCCTTTTGCGACGACTTCAGCTACACCGACCCCATCGACAGCAGCGTTAGCAGCGGCCAGGGGATCCGCATCGGCTTCGACGACGGTTCACGCATCGTCTTTCGACTCTCCGGCACCGGCACCGAAGGCGCGACCCTGCGCATCTATCTGGAGAGTTATGAGAACGATGTCAGTAAGCTGTTTCAAGATACACAGAAAACCCTGGGCGAGCTGATCACCATCGCCAACAGCATCTCCGCCATCCGCGAACGCACCGGACGCAATGCACCCACAGTTATTACGTAACTATTACCTAACCACTTCAGTGGGGATTATTTTGTGCTAGCTCTTCCAGCACAAAAGAAGCACCGCGGAGGTTTGTCCTTCTCTATTGCTTTTGTTAGCTCAACTCTTTATTGAAATCAC
>JAADGQ010000113.1 GCA_013152295.1 Gammaproteobacteria bacterium
TTACGGGTGATCATGTCGTCGATACTTGTGGCACGGGCGGTGACGCTGCGCATACCTTTAATGTCTCTACCGCCAGCGCGTTTGTTGTGGCGGCGGCGGGAGGAGTGGTGGCCAAGCACGGTAATCGTTCAATCTCCAGCAAATCGGGGAGCGCGGATGTGCTGGAGGCTGCTGGCGTGCGTTTGGATCTGAATCCCCAGCAGGTAGCGCAGTGCATTAAAGAGATTGGACTCGGTTTCATGTTTGCACCGCAACACCACAGCGCCATGAAGCACGCCATCGGGCCGCGCCGCGAAATGGCGGTGCGCACTATTTTTAACGTTTTGGGTCCGCTGACCAATCCGGCCGGCGCACCGAATCAAGTAATTGGTGTGTTCAGCGATCAGTGGTTAGAACCTCTGGCGCAAGTGCTGCAGCGATTGGGTAGCCGACACGTGATGGTCGTCCATTCTCAAGATGGTATGGATGAGATCAGTATCGGTGCGCCGACCCGGGTTGCGGAGTTAAAAGATGGTGCACTCAGCAGTTACACGGTGACGCCTGAGATGTTTGCTATGCAGCGTGCCGACATCAGCGCGCTGAAGGTCAGTGACGCGGCCGGAAGTCTGACCATGATTCGTTCAGTGTTGGACGACGTGCCTGGTGCCGCGCGCGATATCGTCTGTCTTAACGCTGGTGCAGCCATCTATGTGGCGGGGCTCGCCGATACGCTTGAAGCGGGTGTAGTACGTGCTCGCGAATCGATAGCCAGTGGCGCTGCTCGTGAAAAGCTCGCAGCGCTGGTCGCTTTTAGCAATCAGTGCTAATCAATAGCCAATAAATAGATAGTTGCACTTGCCCCATGTCTGCATCCGATATTCTGAAAAAAATCCTGCAACGCAAGCATGAAGAGGTTGCCGAGCGGGTGGCTCGTTGTGATCGCCGTGAGATTCAGCGCCAGGCTGAGGCGGGGTTGGCGTTGCGTGATTTTTTGGGGGCAATCAGATCGAAAATAGCTGCGGGTGAGCCTGCGGTGATTGCCGAAATCAAAAAAGCGTCACCCAGCAAAGGTGTGTTGCGAGAAGATTTTCAACCCGCGCAGATTGCGCGTTCGTACGAGCACAGCGGCGCTGCCTGCCTCTCTATATTGACCGATGCCGATTTTTTTCAGGGCTGCGAAGCGTACCTGCAGCAGGCGCGCGCAGCGTGCGGGTTGCCGGTGTTGCGCAAAGATTTTGTTGTCGATCCCTATCAGATCTACGAGGCGCGGGCGATCGGCGCGGATTGCATACTATTGATCGTCGCTGCGCTCGATGACCGTGAGCTCGCAGCATTTAGCCAGCTGGCAGAGCAGCTTGGCATGGCAGTGCTGGTCGAAGTGCATGATGCCAGCGAGCTGGAGCGTGCGCTACGCTTGAATGCGCCACTGGTGGGTATTAATAATCGCAATCTGAGAACGTTCGAGACTCGTCTGGAGACGACACTGGAGCTGCTGGAGATGATCCCGGATGATCGCATCGTCGTCACCGAAAGTGGCATCCTGCACGTTGCTGACGTGCAGGTTATGCAGGCTAAGCAGGTGAACGCCTTCCTGGTGGGGGAGGCGTTTATGCGTGCAGCTGATCCGGGTGACGCGTTAGCGGCACTTTTTTTTAGTGCCTAACGGTTACTTTGTGTGCTCTGCGGTGTCTGTTTTATCGCGAGGGTGATCGCGCTTTAACGTGTGCCGAAGACGACGATTGTCTTGCCCTTGGCGGTGATCAGATTCTCCTCTTCCATGGTTTTTAACACGCGCCCAACCATCTCTCGCGAGCAGCCGACCAAACGACCGAGCTCCTGACGTGTGATGCGAATCTGCATACCGTCGGGATGGGTGATCGCGTCGGGCTCTTTGCATAGATCAAGCAGCGCTCTCGCAACGCGCCCGGTGACATCCATGAATGCCAGGTGGCTGACTTTGCGGCTGGTTTTTTTCAGGCGTAGCGCCATCTGTGAGGCCAACGCAAACAAGATATCAGGGTCGTCAGAGCCCAGTTTGCGGAATTTTGCATAGCTCATCTCTGCGACTTCGCAGTGGGTGCGGGCGCGTACCCAGGCACTGCGATGGCGCTGTTCGTCAAACAGCCCCATCTCACCGAAGAAGTCACCGGCATTCAGGTAGGCGAGCACGATTTCACGCCCTTCGTCGTCTTCGATAAAGACAGCGACTGAGCCCTCTGTGATGTGATAGAGCACGTCGGAGTTGTCATCGGCATAGATGATGATGCTCTTTGCCGGATAACGTCGTCGGTGGCAGTGAGACAGAAAGCGCTCAAGCGCTGGATCGGGAGTGGGTTTTACTATGAGGGGGAGCTTTCCCATGGTTCGTTTCTCTGCTTGTTTCTTTAGTATTTCGAAGGTTTGAGTGGCTGGCTTATCTGTATAGTATAGGCACGCTTTAAAATTATACGCTAGATCTATCTGCGCGCCGCGATGTGTACTGTGTCTGGAGGTTAAATGAAAGTAAATATTAAATGGGTGGACGACGTCATGTTTCTTGGCGAAACTGGTAGCGGTCATGCTGTTGTTATGGATGGTCCCCCGGAAGGCGGTGGGCGTAATATCGGTGCGCGTCCCATGGAGATGTTGCTGCTCGGATTAGGGGGGTGTACGGCCTACGATGTGATGCACATTCTAAAAAAATCACGCCAATCGGTGACAACGTGTAGCGTTGATATTGAAGCACAGCGTTCGGATATGGTGCCGAAGGTGTTCACCGATATCCACGTTCATTTCAATATTACTGGGCGGGGCTTGAAAGAGGAGCATATCAAACGAGCGATCACCCTTTCGGCAGATAAGTACTGCTCAGCTTCAATAATGCTTGGAGAGACGGCTCAAATTACCCATGACTACACAATTACCGAAGTCGATGAAGTGTCGTGAAAACTGGCTTGAACAGCAAAAGTCGGTGACAACCCGGTGAATAGATGCAGCGTTTTTAGTGGAGAGATGTTCGGGTCGGCGTGAGCAAAACACAACCCCCCTTGCGTTGGGCACGAGGGGATTGTGGATCTGGCTCAGATATTAGAAGCCTAGTGTTGCAACTGCAGCAAGTGCAGATACCAGAACTGCGATTGAGAGAACGAAAACCGCGTCTTGGCTGCTGATATTTACTGAATTCATCGTAGAAAACTCCTCTATGCATTGTCGGTATTTATAATACTCTTTAGTATGTTTTGGCTAACAACGAGGGCAACCTCGTTGCTGCCTGAGCGCCTTTGGAACCAACTAAAAAGACACTGTGTGATACCCTACCAAAACGGTTAACTATTTTGCAACCCCTTTTTTTATCGGTCTATTTAGCCGCTTTTTTAGTATGGAAAAGGCATCTGCCCCCTCGTCGCTTATGAGTATGGGAATGAATAATTCAACACTAATGCAACGCGATCTTGCCGTTGTTTGGCACCCTTGCACGCAGATGAAAGACCACCTGCACATGCCGGTGATTCCCATTCGCTGTGGGCAAGGGGTGTGGCTTGAAGATTTTGACGGGCAGCGCTATCTGGATGCAGTCAGTTCGTGGTGGGTCAATCTTTTTGGTCACTGCAACAGTCGTATTAGCGCCGCTGTCAAAGCACAACTGGATACGCTTGAACATGTGCTGCTGGCTGGTTTTAGCCACGAGACAGTGATTGAGCTCTCTGAGCGCCTGCTTGCTGTTGCACCGCCGGGACTGTCGCGCTGCTTCTATGCCGACAACGGTTCGTCGGCGGTGGAGGTCGCGCTGAAGATGAGTTATCACTATTGGCGCAACCATGGTCAGGCAGACAAATGTCGTTTTGTCACCTTGACCAACAGCTATCACGGCGAGACGCTGGGCACGCTTGCGGTGGGTGATGTGGCACTCTACAAAGAGACCTACGCGCCATTGTTGATGGAGACCATCAGCGTGGCGTCGCCCGACTGCTTTGAGCGCGAAGAGGGCGTTTCGTGGGCAGAGCACTCCCGCCTGGCTTTTGCGCAGATGGAGCAGACGCTTGAGCAGCATGCCGATGAAGTGTGTGCGGTTATTGTTGAGCCACTGGTGCAGTGCGCGGGCAATATGCGCATGTATGACCCGATCTATCTGGAGCTGTTAAGTGCCGCATGTAAGCGTCACAACGTTCATCTGATTGCGGACGAAATAGCGGTGGGTTTTGGTCGCACCGGTTCGATGTTTGCCTGTGAACAAGCGCAGATTACGCCCGACTTTCTCTGCTTGTCCAAGGGATTAACGGGGGGCTACCTGCCGTTATCTGCAGTATTGACCCATGACGATGTGTATCAGGCGTTCTACGATGACTATGAAACACTGCGCGCTTTTCTGCACTCACACAGCTATACCGGCAACCCGCTCGGTTGTCGCGCAGCACTGGCAACGTTGGATATTTTTGAGCAGGATGATGTCATTAACAGCAACCGCCCATTAGCGGAAAAAATGAGGCAGGCAACGGCGCATTTTGCTGATCATCCCCATGTTGCTGAAGTGCGTCAGCACGGCATGATTGTCGCGATTGAGATGGTAAAAGACAAAGCGGCGCGGATTCCCTATCCGTGGCAACAGCGCCGTGGTTTGAGGGTCTATAAATATGCATTGACCAAGGGTGTTTTGTTGCGACCGTTGGGGAATGTGATCTATTTTATGCCGCCCTATGTGATTACGCCGCAGCAGATTCAATATATGGCTGAGGTGGCGTATGAGTGCATCGAGCTGGCTTGCCGTGATTAGATGAGAGTGCCACGTATTTACTGTTGTTCTGAGCTGGCGGTTGGCCGCACTGTTGTGTTACGGGGCTCTGCGGCCAATCACGTGAGTGGCGTGTTGCGCCTGAAGGCCGGAGCAGCTCTGGTGCTTTTCGATGGTAGTGGTGGTGAGTATGCATGTCTGCTCACCAAGGTTGGCAAGCGGGAGATCGAAGTCACAGTCAACGCGTTTGATGCCAGCGAAAAGGAGTCGCCGCTGAGTATTACGCTGATTCAGGGTGTCTCGCGCGGTGAGCGCATGGACTACACGGTGCAAAAGGCGGTCGAGCTGGGTGTGAATAAAAATTATCCCACTACTGAGTGAGCGTTGTACCGTCAAACTGTCGGGTGAGCGCGCTGCCAAGCGTCGTGACCACTGGCAAAAAATTGTGGTGAGTGCTTGTGAGCAGTGTGGGCGTAACAGCGTGCCAGGGATTGAAAAACCGATCCCCTTTGCTGAGTTAGCTGACTATAATGCGCACGGTGTGCGCTTGATGCTTGACCACCGGCAGGCATTACGTCTTAACGATGTGGCTCTGGATGGTGGCACAGTGACGCTGCTGGTTGGGCCTGAGGGTGGTTTTAGCGCGCACGAGCTGGAGCAGGCGCGGCAGTTCGGTTTTCAGGGGATACGCCTGGGGCCGCGCGTGC